>NZ_CP108015.1:0-49478 GCF_036142455.1 Nocardia salmonicida | reverse complement strand
GAGCTTCGACGACGAAACCCTGGAAATCCTCGCCCGCCGCGCGAACGAGGCAGGCATGGACCGATCAGCGTTCCTCGCGTCGCTGGTCCACCGCGACGACATGCGCCGGCGCCTGGCCGCCGACAGCGCGACACTCAACGCCGCAGGCTACACCCCCGACCGGGCGAGCGCGCTGACCGCGAGCCTGATCACCCGCTCCCGGGCCAGCTGATGGCCAACCCCCGATTCGGCGAGGTGTGGAACGCCCCGTCGGGATCGGTCCTGCCCGGCGGAATGCTCTGTCTGATCGTCAGCAGCGACGACTTCAACCGCATCCGCCGCCAATACGTCATCGTCGAAGTCGTCGCCGACCAGCTCGCCGGTGACGCGATCATCTGCGACCTCGGCCCGGTCGGGGTCGCGCTCACCGGCGCCCCCTTCACCGTCGGCTCGTCCTGGTTCGCCGAGGCAGAAAGCCCGATCGCGGTACTCGACGAACCCCTCGCCCGCCGCGCGGCCGACCAGATCCGCGCCATCCTCGGACCCTGACCCGATGAGCAACACGGACGACGGAGCAGAACACCACGACCTGCCCTGGGGCGCGGACCCGCGCGCCCACTGGACACCGGAGCAACACCAGGACTGGGCCGACGCTGAACAGGAACTGATCGACCAGGGCTACCGGCCCGCCCAGCCGGTCTGCGAGCTGATCGCGACCGTACCCGCACCGGGCATCGACCGCTGGAACTGGATCTGCACCGAGTCGAACTTCGAGCTCGCGGACTGCACCACGATCGAGCGCGAGCTCCTCGGCGCGGAGCCGCGCCTGGTCGACCGCGAGGCACGAGGTCTCGACGACGACGAAGATCGCGCCGGGGTCTACGAACTGCGCCGGGCGCGCGGCCGACTCAACTGAATGAGTACTACTGCAGCTGTGCTGGGACACTCGGTGCTGCGGCTTCACCGGGTAGGTGGTTCTCGAGTGCCGTGAGGCCAACCTCTGCGCGAGCTGCATTGATGAATTCGTACTGTGCTGTCCAAAGCTTGGCGAACAGGTCCGGGGCTATCGCATCCGCGGCGGTCGTTGCTCGCGCGGCCGCCACCTGCCGTACGGCCGACAGCACTTTCGATGAGGCGTGCCGGGTTGCGTCTGTCTCGCAAACAAGCCGAACAGATGTCACAGCGGCCTCGAGCTTTTCCTTGTAAGGCCTTCCGGCGTCATCGAAGAACGGCATCATCTCGGGGACCCTAGGATGCTGTTTCATGACGATGCTCGCAGTCGGCTCAAGCGCAAATGCCACGTACGCCCGGTAGGCAGAGACGAATTCGGAGTAGGCAGTCAGACGACGGTCTCGCCACTGTCTGGCATGTTCACGTTGGGACTGTCGATCTTGGTTTCGGATTGTGATCCAGCCACCGACCACGACGCCGATCAGCGCAGCCCCCGCCGTTATCACTGTGCTGAGCATGTTCAATTAGCCCTTTCCTCAACAGGATTCACGTTCAGCCAAGCATGCCGGAACGAAGATCAGTCCGCTTCTGAACGCAGGCTGAGTGAGGTGGCTGCTGGCCGCAGCGAACAGCGACGTAGGCCGCCCCTCGGCACAGAGATGTACCTGGCCATCGCAAGGCTCGGACTTCGACGACGAGGATCGCATCGGCGTCTACGAGTTACGCCGGGCGCTCGGCCGACTACACCGACGATGCCGTCGCTGCACTTTGCGCCACCCACCCAGTACTTTGCCTGCACCGCCCGCCCCTTCCCCTGACAGCGGTCGGGACGCCGCCGACCCACTTTGTCCAGCTGGAGCGCAGAGCTCGGGTCAGAGGTAACTGATCTCGATCTCGCCGTCGACGAACGCGATGACTTTCGTCTTCCCCCGGTCCGGCACCCCGAGGGCGACCAGCAGCTTTTGCGCGATCTCCTTGGGCGTATTCGAGGTACCCCACAGAGGGACGCGCCTAGCCGGTCCGGTGGTGAGATGGATATACGCTCCTTGCGCGGAGGTCGCGAGACTGACCACCGCGTCCGCGTTGAGGTACTCGTCGTCGAGCTCGATGAAAGTCGCCACCGCGCCGATGCTACGGCCCTCCGATCCAGTTCCCGGCCACCGTAATTCGCTCGACTCCTGTGGCATCACCGTAGCCGGAATCTCCACCAGCACAATCGGTCTCCGCAGATACTGTCGGTGCCAAAGGTCTCACGTAGCCGGGCGGGAGGGGCTCGCCGGCTGGGGCCGAATGGGGGTGCAGGCATGCTGCTGCTGGTCAATAATCGGCGCCGGGATCTGTCCGGTGCCGAGCTGCGTTTCGCCGACTGGGTCCAGACCAGCCCGAAACAGCCCGGTGTCGCGGTGCTCAACGTTGAGGTCCCCGGCCGCGGCCGCCGCTCCCGTCAGGTCGACGCTCTGGTCTGGACCCCGCAACGTTGTATCGCCACCGAGATCAAGGGCTTTCGTCGACGCCAGGACGGGGTGCTGGTGGTGCCACCGAACGGGCCATGGCTCATGGACGACGGTCGTGTCGCCGACCTGTACGGCAACGACACCGCCCACAACCCAGTCGAGCAGGCCCGCGCAGCGAGCCTGGCGACCAAGAACTGGATCACCGA
This sequence comes from Nocardia salmonicida, assembly GCF_036142455.1. NCBI lineage: Bacteria > Bacillati > Actinomycetota > Actinomycetes > Mycobacteriales > Nocardiaceae > Nocardia > Nocardia salmonicida. The sequence goes on along the minus strand of NZ_CP108015.1, from coordinate 46,888 downwards.
GGTGACCGGCGAACAGCGCGTCATCCACGGGATGGCGCTGGTGATGTTGCTTCCGGGGCAGCAGGTTCCGCGCCTGGACTGCGCCCACACCCCACCGATGATCGACATCGTGATCGAGGACTACGACGTGTGGCGCTACTACCTGCATTTGGAGCACGCCAAACCAGCCCGCTGGGACAGCGGCCAAGTCGCGCGCGTGCTGACCAGCCTCGGCCTGGGCCCGCTGTTCCAGGACAACCCGACCATCCTTGCCGATGCGCTCGGCGAATCGATCCGCAGGCGCGCATGATCCGGGCGCTCGAGCCGACTTTCATGTGATGCGGTCGGCCCGAGCGTCGAACTAGCGGATTACCGTTGCGTGTCTGTTCGGGCCCCGTCGAAGATGCTGCCCGAGAGCAGCATCACGGCCATCGCGGTGCCCATCACGGCGACGAGGATCGCGCCCGCGCCGGGAAATCCGGCCGCCGATGCTGCGTAGCCGAGCACGATTCCGCACCAGGTCGCAGTGATCAGAGTGAATGCCCCTCGGGTACTGGTGAGGATTCCGGTCAGCCTGGTCAGGTTGATCCACACAGGCGCGGCGCTGAACACCACCAGCCCAGTCAAGGCCCCAACCAACGGGATCGAGACCGCGAACCACGCCAGCACACCCGCCCCCACACCAGCGAGCATGCCGATGCCGATCCGTAGCGGAGTGAGCAGCTGCTCCCAGGACGACTTATGGACCCAGCCCGCGGTACTGAACAGCAAACCCATCACCACGAGCACCGCCAAGACGCCGGCGAACTCGCCAGTGAAGCGATATCCGAACCACACCGCCGCCGCCATCGGATACAACGCGATCACGACGACCGCCAACGGGAACACCCGTGCGAAGAACACCTGGACGAGACCGGCGCCGCGACGCTGCCGAGGCTGCGGCCCCGCCCGCCACCGCTGCGACGCCGCATCATGCCACTGCCGCGACGCCGCCTGCCACTGCTCCTGTTCAGAACACTCCTGGCAGCACACAGGGGTCGCCACCGGCGAAGACGTGGGCCGGGCGGCGGCGTGTGCCTGACCGCATTCGAACAGTGAAGGCACGTGAGGGAACTGCGGGGTGTTGTCCTGGCGCCATTGCTCCTGGTCCTCCTTCCACGTCAGCCACATCTTCTTCGGCTCGTCATCGGATTCGATGTTCGAACTCACGACCAACTGATCCAGCGCAGCCTCGTAGCGCCAGTCCGGGTTGTTGTCGATATCGCGATGCGGTGGCTGCTGGGGAGGGAATCCGCTGAGTTCGTCCCACATGTTCAGCATGCGCACCACCTGCTGTGACGGCATCCGGCACGCGCGCAGGAACGATTCGACCTGGTCGCGGTTTTTGGGCAGCGTGGTGTTCTTCGGGTCGATGAACCTGTATGCCGTCGAGCGGGGCAGCCCGGAGAACACCGAGATCTGGCCCGCGGTGAAGCCGGATACCTCGTGCACCCGGCGCATCATCGCCATGTACGCCGCGATCGAGTCCTCGGTCGGATCCTCGGTATCAGGCGGTCGAGCAGTGACCGCAGCGCTCATCGAGCACCGCCGCCGAGATGACCCAACACCGTACTGAGGAGCCGGAATACGGCCCGCACGCCGGTAGCGACCACGCTGGTGGGCAACACCAGCGCGACCACGGGCACCACGATCAGCAGCAGGTAGTGCACCGCCTGGATCGGATCGATACCGGCGGTGATCAGCATGTAGTGGTAGCTGAAGCTTGCCATCACGATGATCGAGGCCAGGAAGGCCGCCGGCCACGACACCGTGGGTGTCCCCGCCGTACCGGCTGCAACCGGTCCCGAAATCCCCGGTGATTCAGCGGAAGCCACGGTGGGCCGTCGCCGCTGAAACGGCTGAATAGACAAGATGATCTGCGCTTTCTGCGAGGGGTAGCCCGAGGGCAGTCCGATCCGCTCGCCACTCAACCGCGTACGCGCAGAACTACGACCGACGCGCAGACCAGCTGCACCTCGGGCTACCACTTTTGAGATGGCCGAGACTTGAAGAGCAGTCACGCCCCCTCTGGGCCCGAGTTCCTGCTCGGTACAGAGGGACTGGCCCGCGATCTGCACAGGCCAGCAGTTGATCATTCTGCACGGTCACAGGACGATTACAAACGCAGAAACCGGGCGAATCGTGAATCTGTCTCGCGAATAACCAAATTGGACAAATCGCCTGGTAGAGGCAGGGTTTCGTCGGCAGTGACCAACGGGTGTCCAGTGTGTGGTGGCAGGCAGGAAGTTCTGTCTATCCGGTGCTCAACGACTGTCCAGCGCGTGGGGCGGTCGATGGGGAGGTTTCAGACGTCAGGTCACGCGACCTCGCGGTTCACGGTGGCCAGCATGTCTAGATCGTTCAAATGCCCAAGGGTGCACACCAGGAGAGGTCATCGTGTTACCCATTGCCTTATGGTGTACGTACACCCCCCGAAGCTACTGGCAAGTAGCTTAGCGGGTCGGTGCGAAGTCCCCGGATGATCGCCTTGAGATGGCCGAGCGACCGGGACCGGCGGCATCTGTTCCTGCGGATGCCTCCACTCAGAAAGTGCCTCAGGCGCCCTGCAAGGGGCCTGAGGCACTTTCTGTTTCGCCAGGCTGCGGCCCACCGCCGCTGACTCGAAGTGTGGGATCACTGCCATGCCCACGGGTATGTCCGCGCGCCGCTGTGCGAGCCTTGCAGTACCCGTCACTGGTCAGGTGGCGCCCCGAGCGCGGCCGCGCTGCCGTGAGCCGCAACCTCGACTCGACCGACTACCGCTGGTGCGTTGAATACGACGCTGAGGAGAACTCGTGCACCGCGTAGAACTCGCTATGGCGCGATCTAAGAGGGACGAAAGATCAACTGCGCCTTAAGTTGTCAGACCCGGCGCGCACACTGCGAGGATGCTGCTTGTGCACGGTCCTGACGGACCCGAGTTCGTCCTGGAACCTTCCGAGGAGGCGGCGATCCGTCTCGATCGCACCCCGGAACTCTGGCTCGAGAAGGAGCTCCCCCGGCTGCGCACCCTGTTGCTTGAACCGGCGGGATTGTGTCGACCGCACGCGGTCGCGCCCGACGGCGCCACCTATGTCGACTCCAAGCGGCCTTGGAACAAGCGGAACTGGGCGGTGTTCGGCAAGGTAACGGCCTTCCATCGCGACCGGCCTGACATGTTCAACTTTCAGCTCAATAGCAACTGGATGCTGGTGCGCACGGCCACAAAGCCTGAACCGCCACGCTTGGACCGCGGTCAGAAGGCGTGCCGGATCCAGCACACCATCGACGCCGCCGAGCAAGGAGCTCGCCAGCGCGCCGCCGCCGCACGCAAGAAACTCGGCGCAGACCTCGCCCTCGCAGGCCTGGTCGACCAGCTCAAGCAGCTCGATCACAAAGAATGGTCCCGACTACTCGCGCACTTACCTGCACGACTGAATCAGCTCACCTTGCGCAGGATCATGATCGAACTGCTGTTGCACCAGCAGAAAAACCGCTGCGCCGTCTGTGGCACGAAGATATCCGGCAAGATCACCTCGCCTCACGGCTTCTCCTACGCCGTGCTTGATCATGACCACGCCACCGATCTCGTCCGCGGCGCTCTGTGTAGCCGCTGCAATACCGCCGAGGGTGGCGGGTTCACGTGGGAAGCCGAGCTGGAGCCGCTGCTCGCGGCATATCGTGCCAATCCGCCGGCGGCAGCTCTCGGCTGGTACTACGGGCAACCCGAGCCCGCCCCCTGGTGGTGATCAGGCTGCACCCAGACACAACCGCCCCGAATCGACCTGGGTCGGTTCGGGCGGTTGGAACGAGGAAACGCTCAGGCGGCGGGCTGTTCGTCGTCGGTGATCCGGAACTCTCTGGAGCGGCGGACTTCCTGGAAGGACTCGTAGGTGTACTGCCCTGTCAGCTTCAACGCCGCCTTGAGTCTGGCTGCCTCGAACCGCGGTTGCAGGCACTGCTCGAACAATTCGGGATCGGCGGCCTTGACCAGCTCCGGGCTTACTCGGCGCGTCTCGCGGGTCTGCGCCCACGTCGCTACGCCCTCGATACCGCTGGAGGTGCCGATAGCGAGCTTGAGCTCGGTCTCCACTATTGCCTTCTCGGCCCCAAGCCACTCCAGGGCTGTGCGGATGTCTCGCTGCTTCCTGTCCAGCTCCAGCCAGTCCCTCCGCAACTCGGCGGCCCGCTCGTTGCGGGGCAAGATGGTCGACTCGGGCTCGGCCTGTTCGAGCTCTTGGGCCAGCTTCTGATCCGGCAGCTCCTTGTCCAACCACCTTCGGCAGGTCGCGAACACCTCGGTAACCTGGGATTCGGCGAGGTGGTAGATCTCGGTGCCACCCTCGTCGCTGCGGTCATCGCTCCACATGACCTTGATGTACTTCTCGAGAGCTTGGTGTTCGTCGGTCTCGATCGCGTCGAACAGTGCCAGCTCGTGCGGGCAGCTGGTCTGCAACGAGGACCGTCGCTTGTCCGGCGTCATGGTGGTCTGACCGATCTTGAACAGATTCTCGCGGCCGAGCCGGAAGGCGTAGACGAAACCCATTGCGTAACTCCTCTATGCCCGTAGGGCTTTCAGGTGGAGAACGGGTCGAGCGATGTCGAGATGGTCGCACAGGCCACCGACAGAAACCGGCGGCCTCACTCAGGCTGGCGGTTTCTGAGATCCTGCTCGGCCCTTCGGCTTTCGGCAAAGCGACAGCCGGATGGTGTCGGTGCCCGAGCGCATTCTGAATCCATGAGCGACTACGACTCTGTGAACGATGCCAACGCCGCGGCCGCCGAGGTGGGCGGCTGGCCGGACCTCACCGGTGCTCCCAAGCAAATCCCGTGGGGAATCACCTGCCGCGCGGACAAGGTGCGCGAGCTCGAAGCCACTGACCTGCCTGAGACCGAGAAGACCCGCTGGCGCGAGGCGATGCTGCGCGAGACCCGCGCCGGCGAATGGATCGACTACCGCAAACAGCACTGGGCCGCGCCAGCTCTGCCTCACTTCACCGAGGAAGAGCGCATCGCCCTCTTCGGCAGCTGACCTGGATTTACCGACTGCAACAGTCGCTGATTCGTCTGCTACAGGCGCCGCCGAAACCCACGCTCAGAGTGTGGACCAATAGGACTGAAACATGCAAAAACCGGTACACCACGGTTTGAGGCATGAACGAAAACAGCTCTACCGCAAGGGATACCGACCACCGACAGATCGTCTGGCGCGTCGACCGATATCGACGCACCGATCGACGCCGCCCCGGCTTCGTACGGTCCCGCACCATGACCGCGCACCCGTCAACCGAACCTCCGCAGCAACGCTCCCTCCGCAGCAAATGGAAATACGGGCTGCTCGCATTCGTCGGGATCAACGCCTTCGAGGCGGTGCCCGGCGAGCTCGTCGGCCACCTGGTCGACGCCGCCCTGACGTATCTGGGAACGCTGTGACCCACGCTGGCGAGCTGGGTCCGGCGCCCAACGTCTCACTCGGGTGCGACCCGCTCCGGACGGTGGCCGTGGTCGGGGCGGACCGTCGTCAGATACGAACCCAACGTGCTCGACCGATAGACGAGGTAGGCCACGATGCGGGTCTCGTCGGCGGGATGACGGCACACCGAATCGACGGTCCCGGCGAACCACCGGGCGGTCGGGTCGTCGGGCTCGACGCCGCGGCCGTGTCCGTCGTCCCACCAGCCGATCTCGTCGCCGACCTCGAACTCCATGCGCTCACTCCGCCCAGGGAGTGAGGTCAGTGATCCGCAGCGGGAACGTGTACGCCCCCGGCGCGTCGAGCGTGGACAGGATGCTGGCGTGGGTGTCGTCGACCTCGACCACACGGAACTGCGAGAGGCCGTTCTTCCCGATCCTGACTAAGTCGCCGACATGCATAGTCACCAGCTTATCGAACGTATGTGCGAACGTCGGTAACCTGTCGGTGCGTCGTGCGATCGTGGGGCCGAAAATTGCTCACCGGCCGAAGGAGCTCAACGTGGCCGATCTCGATGACCGTCCCGAAGTCCGGCTGGTCGCGCACTGCAGGAGGTGCCACGGATGGCTGCTGTCGACAAAGTCAGTGGCCGAGGGCATCGGGCCGACCTGCGCGGTCCGTGAACGTGCCGACCAGCGGGCGGCGGCCGCGGCTGAGTTGACGCTGTTCGACGTCGCGGCCTGAGCGGTCTGCAACGATCACCGTCGTAGTGACCACACGAACTGGAGGAGGGCTCATGCCCATGCTGCGTCTGCTCGGCTGCGGTTCGGAAGACGCCGGGTTCCCCGCGTTGTACGACACCGATGGCGATCAGCTCATCGTGCAGGGCATCGCCTCCATCGACGGCTCGGCCGTCTATGTCCCGCGCGTCCTGCTGAGCTGGGTCGAACCGGGGATGCAATTGAGCGCCGAGGACACCGAGACGCACGGCACGGTGCTCATCGCCGGGGATCCGGTCGACGAGGAGACCCGCGAGAAGCTGCTGCTCGATGTGGGTGAGGGCGCTGTAGCGGTCGCCAAACGCCCAGGCGCCGGAACAGTTTCTGCGTGATCTTGTCTGCGGCGCCTACGCTCGTCTCGCCCGGTCAGGCAGAGGAGGGGTCCATCATGCTGCGGTATCTGTGCGGGAACAGCACCTGTCTCTATGCCTGGCACTACACCCCGACGTGTCCGCACCGTCGGCCGACGCCCAAACCGATCACCCCCGGCGAGCTACGGGCCTTCCGCGCGTATCTGCAGGTCCGTGACAACGAGCGCACCCGCTCACGCAGCATCCGCGCACCGCTACACCGGCAACTGCTCACACTGGCGGTCATGGTCGGCATCGGCGCGGTTCTGCTGTTTCTGCTGTTCTCGGTGTAGTTCCATCCCGACACACGGGTGAGCCCCAGAGTCGAAATGCTCTGGGGCTCACCGGTGTCTCGAGCTCAGGAGTTGAGGGCTTCCAATCGGGTGACCGCGTCGGCGAAGAACCGGGTCTTGCCCGAGTCGGTGACCCGTTCCCTCCACTCTCCGATCCGCACGTAGCCGCAGGCGGCGAGTGCGCCGTCGAGGACGTCGAGGGTTACCGGCTCGCCCTGCGCGGTCGAGACCGACTCCCACCAGGACCCCACACCCCGCCCGTCGAGCGCTCCGTCGGGGGTGAAGAACAGCTCGGTGGTGAACAGGTCCGCGACGGCAACGTTGCCGACATCGTCGAGGCGCGCGATCACGTACAGGTTGACGGTCTCCTGCTCGGTCATCGCTCTACCCCCTCTGCACGGAAGTTGCGGCGCCCGCCCACTCGCGCAGGGTCCGCGGCCGCGCGCGCAGCAGCGGAGCGCTCGGGTCGGGTTTTGCACGCCCGGTCGCGGGCCGAAGGTGCGTGGCTGGCGGTTGCTTCCACCGCCGCCTGGCGGGCCAGCTTGTTGTCGCGGGTGACGATGACCCCGCCCATCTTCGTTTTCCAGCCCGCCCCACGCTTGGCGGCGGACTGACCCGTCTGCCAGGCGGACTGGATGCCCGAGTCCACCACCTGCTGCACCCCGGTCCGCACATCAGCGCTCGCCCGCGCGGACCGCAGTTCGTTGCCGAGCTGCGTGGTCTGGGCTTTGAACCGCTTGACCTGCTCGTCGACGCCTTGCGGGGCGCCCACGGCGACGGTGTAGAACGTCTCGGCCAAGGCGTTGGTGGCGTGAGGCAGGTGGTTGTCCTTCCCTCCGGTCAGGTCCGCGCCTGCCAGCAGCGCGGTGATCATCTCCTTCTTCCCGTCGGCGAGCTCGCGGGCGGTGGTGGTCGTGCGCTGCTGGTCGACCTGCGCCTTGGACCGCTCGTCGACCCACAGCAGCTCGGGCAGGTCTTCGGTACGGGCGATCCGTCCGGACTCGATGTCGTCGATGGTGAGCCGGATCTGCGCCCGCTCCAGTGGTGCGAGGCCTTCGCTGTTGACCGCGCTGTCGAGGTAGTCGCGCCGAGATGCGGCGTAGGACACCGCCATTGCCATGTCCGCGCCGACGTTGCGGGAGGTGACGGCGTCGACGGCCGCTTCGCGGAAGGCTGTGTGGTCTTCGATGTAGGCGGCGAGCTGGGCGGAGAGAACTTCGCGATCGGCGTACTCCGACCACACCCGCACCGTTTCCTCGGTGGCGGTGCCAGCGTGCAACGCACGACCGAGACCGCGCATTGTCTCCTGGTCGGCCGTGGTCATCACCGCGATCTGCTCGGCGACGTCCTTGCCGTCGACCTTGCCGGTTGCGAACCCTTCCAGCAGCTTCGCGGCGCGGCCGCGCACTTCTTCACCGGGATCGACGTAGACCGGAGTCGCCAGCAGGTCGACTCCGGTCACATCGCCGCGCAGGTAGTCGACGGTGAACTCGACCTGCTCGCGCTGGGTGGGGGTCAGCTTCACCGCGGCGAGGTCGGCGGCGAGCTGGGCTCGACGGGTACCGGCGTCGGTCAGGTGCTCACCGGGATCTTCACCTGGCAGGGTCTCGCCCCGCCACGTCGAGACCGCGGCCAGCACAGCGGCTTTCGCGGTCGCGTCGAGCGGGAGCGTGGCGACGAAGTCCATCGTGGCGGACTCCCGTGACCACATGCTCGCGGCTTCGGCGAGTGCTTGGTTGGCCGCCGGGTCGAAACCGGGGTCGATGCCGACGGTCCGGTCCTGTACGTCGATGACCACACCCCACGAGGACTCGAACGAGTCCCGGATCTTGGTGAGCGTCGCGGCCGCGACATCGGATTCTTCGTGCCAGGTCAACGCGGTGGTGAGGGCGTCGACCGTGGTGAACTGGTTGCGCCACCACTGGGAGTCGCCGCCGAGTTCCTGCTCAGCGGCGGCGAGCTCGGCGGCCCGCTCCGCGCTGAGGCCGGCGTGCTCGGTGTCGGCGCTGATCCGCTCATCGCGTTCGGCGAGCACTGCTCGTCGACGATCGGCCGCGGCAAGGGCCTCGGCCGCGAACAGGTACGTCAGCTGCTGGCCCGGTCCGGTCGGGACACCCAGCTGATCCGGCGCCGGTAGCTGCTCGGCCTCGGTGCGGGTCGCGGTGGTGTTGTCGGACATGGTGTTTCCCTTCTCAGTGGTCCACGCCGGACCGGGATCTCCGGGGGCGTCGAGGTCGGTGACAGACAGCCCGCGCCGTTCAGCAGCGCGGATCTGGTGTGCCCGCACGGCTTTCGCGACGGCGAGCAGTTGGGCAGGTGAGGCTGTGCGCTTCGGGGCCGCTTTCGCGACGTCGTAGAGGTAGGCGGTCACCTCGCGGCCGCGTCGCATCCGTCGCATCACGGCGGCGGGCTCCTGGCCGTTGGGGCGAAGACCCGCCGCACGAAGCTGGCGGCGGGTCTTGAAGTGCGAGGGAGCAGCCATCCACGGGTAGATGTCGAGCTCGGTCATTGCAAGGTCCCCCAGGTCCCCGAGGTCCTCAGCGGCCCAACGCCGGGCCTTGGCCCTTACCGCGGTGATGGGTGCGCTGCACACCCGCACCGCGACGGGTACTGCGCTTCTTGCCCGCAGTGCTGGTCTGGGTCGCCGCGGCCGCCGGGTGGGCGGCACCAGCGTCGGCGGCCATCCGCTGCGCGACCTTGGCCGGACTCAGGCCCGCCGACTTCAGGTCGCGCGCCATCTGGGCACGCCGATCCTCGGAGTCGTAGCCAGCAGCGGCCTGCGGCTGGGGCGAGTTCGCCTCGACGACCGCATCGCGGCGCTCGGCCCAGACCTCAGCGATCCGTCGGGCCTGCTTACCGACGACCGAAGCGTCTCCGGCGCCCTGGTCGAGGTGATGGTGCAGCCGGTTGCGCACGCCCTCGGGCACGCGCAGGGTCTGGAGCTTGGCGTCGAGCTGCGCGAGGCGGCCGGACTGCTCGACGTCGGGCAGGTTGGCCCGTCCTGTCGCGAGCTGGGTGTGGGCGTCGATCACTCGCTTCAGTTCCACCCCGGACCGGCGGGTGGCGCCGATCGGGCTGGCTCCCGATTCGAGGATCTGCTCGGCCTGGCGCTCGGTGGTGCGCGCGGTCTGCTGCGCGATCCGCTCGGCCCGTTCCCGGTCGACCGAGGCGGCGGTGCGCTCGTCGAGCCACATCAGTTCCGGCGTCACCGACTTGCCCGCCTCGACATCGGCGAGCATCAGCCGCAGCTGGTCACGCTCCAGGTCGTGCAGACCCTGCCCCTTGTCGATCGCCTTCTCGATCGTCTTTCGGTGCACGGCAGCACGTTTGGCCAGCGCGGCAGCGTCCGGATCGGAGGCCTTGCCCTCGGCGGCGGGTTGGCCCGCAGCCAGGTCGGCCTTCGGCGCCAAGGTGGCGTAGACCCGGACTGCGCTGGTCAGTTCGTCACGGTCGACGTGGTCGGGCCACAGCTTCGTGAATTTCGCGGTCGGATCCGACCGGATCGCGGTGCCGCGCGCGCGGGCGAGCTGCTGGTCTTCGGGGTCCATCACCGCGACGGTCTCGGCGAGACGTTCGCGCAGCGAGGTGGTCGGCCCACCGATCCGCAGTGCGTCCTGGTAGCGCACCAGCAGCTCGTCGACCCGTGCTTTGGACTCTTCGCCGTGGGAGACCAGTGCCTCGGGCAGTCGACGCAGCTCACGGGTGGCCACCGCCGACTCGTAGTCACCGAGCTGCCCGAGCGGGACCACCTGACCGGGCTGGCCGAGATACACCGCCACCAGGCGCATCTTGGTGGCGGTCTCCTCGCCGACGCCGGTGGCCTTCAGCTTCTTGCTGAGCAGGTCGAGCTGCTTGGGGGTGGGATTGTCGACCCACTTGGCGATCTCGCCGTAGAGGTCCTCTTTCACCTCGTCGGTGAGATCGGCCTGGGCGGCGATCATCTGCACCATCCGGTTCTGCGCGATACGCAGCCGGGCCTGATCGGCGCGCTCGATCTCGGCCTGGCGCAACGCCACCACCAGTTCCGGTGCCTCTTCGGTCTGTGCCGACGGGGTGACCGTGCCTGTGCTGGCATCGATGTGGAGGCCGTAGCGCTTCTCGACGTGGGCGGCGAGCTCTTCGAGCGACTGCTTGGCGAAATCCGAGTCGCCCGCCCAGGTCGCGGCATCGCGTACCGCCTCGACGATCTCGGTCCGCGAGGCGGTGTGCAGGCCCTTCTCGCGCAGCTTGCGCAGCCGCGCCTCGGCCGCCGCCCGCGCCGCGGCTTGCTCGGCGTCGGCCTTACGCCGGTCTTCCTCGGCGAGCTGGGCGTTCCTCTCGTCGTAGCGGATCTTCTGTTCGATCGCTTCGCTGACCGCCTCGAACATCTTCTGCATCAGCGCCTGCATGAACATCCGCCACTGCATGCTCATGTTGTCGAGGTCGTCGGACTGCTGTACCGGGGCATCGCCCGAGGTCGCGAGCAGGTATTCAGGCATAGGAGTTCCTCCCGGAATGACGTTGTTGCCCGCCGCCGACGGCGTGGGCTCGGAGATGGGGGTGAAGGGATCCAGGCCCGCAACGGGCACCAGATCGGCGATTTCGTGACCGCACTGCAGGTGGTCGTGGAGGTCTTTGCCGGTGGCCGCACCGACGACCCGCACACGCGGGACCACCCCGACCAGCGAGGACATGACCTTCTCGGCCCGGCGATAGCCCGCGGCGTCCTGGTCGACGACGACAATCACCGTCGGCGCACCTTTGAGCCACTGGGCGTGCTCGGCGGTCCAGTTCAAGGCGCCGCCCGCGTTCGTCGTCGCGACCAACCCGGCCGATTCGGCTGCGTGGACGTCCTTTTCGCCCTCGCACACATAGAGCACCCGGTCGCCGTCGGCGATGGCGTCGAGGACCTGCGGCAGCCGGTAGGGGATCTTCTCGAAACCGGTGTTCTCCCAACGGCCCTGCTCGGTGTCCCACGCCTGTTGGGTGAATTGCTTGCCGATGCCGTGCTCGAACCGGGCTTCGCGGCGCCGAACAGCACCCGCGACGCTGCCGTCAGCGCGCGCGTACTCGTAGCCAGCGGTCGGACGCCACGACGACCGCTGCACACCCAGGTCGGGCTTGTGGGCCGTGAGCGGCAGCCCCGCCGCCTCGATCGCCCGATCGGCCTGCGACGGCGCTCGGGTGGGCTGCGGTGCCCGCGCGCTACGACCCCGACCCGGGCCCCGGGGAGTGTCGTAGAGGTCGCGGACCTGCAATCCCAGGACGTCGAGGATCTGCTCGTCAGGGCAGCCCGCGTAGCACTCGAGCTTCGTGCGCCCGGCATCGGCGAGGTACTTCGCGCCCAAGCTCGGCCGGTGCCGGCGCCCGTCTGCCTCGTGCACCGGGCAGCAGTACTGGGTCCACGACCCAGCCGTGCGGCCCGGACCCATCACCGACTCCAACTTGGTGGTGACAGTGACCCAGCTGCGCGGTCCCGTGGTCTGCTCGGTCACGGGAACTCCCACGACGTGGGCACTTTCGTGGCCTTGCTGGGTGTCGCCTCACGCACGAACAAGCCCGAGGGACGTTCGTAGTAGCCCGACGGGAAGGTCGCCGCGGGCGCATCCTCGCCGGTGGGCAACGGCTGGAGCTTCTCGACGTGCCCGCCCGCGACCGAGCAGTACTTGAACGGGCCCTCGGTGTCGAGGATGCGAGACATGTGCGGGTCCAGGTGCAACAGCCAGAACTCACTGGGCTCGGTGCCCTTGCCCTGGCGCAGGTGCTCAAACGCCCGCCACAGCACCTCCATACGGGCCATAACCTCGGCGTGCTCCCACCACTGCGGGCACCAGCGCAGACGCTGCTCGCTACCTCGGACGATGACCTCGCGGGCGTAGACCTCCGAGACGTAGACCTCGACGAACTGGCGCGCGTTCTCGAACCGCAGCTTCGGAGCAGGCTCCTCCTCTTCAGCAGGTGCCTCCTCGGCCGGTTCTGATTCCGGCTCGAGCTCGGGCTCCACCGCCGGAACGGGGTCGAGCGCGGCAGTGGCCTCGAGGATCGCGGTCTCCCGCATCCCGGCGAGGACTTCATCGGTGAGCAGCTCGACCAGCACACCATCGGCGACGATCTTGGCCTTCGCCGCGAGCTGGTTGTTCACCGCCTTGCGGATCGCGGCCTCGATGGCCTCGGACAGGTCCATCTGCGGGACGATCTTGGCGGCGGCCGCCGCGGCTTCGGTGCCGAGCAGCTCGCCCTCGGCGGTGTGGTCGGCGGTGGGGTTCTCGGTCGTGGTCATGCAGTTTTGCCTTCCTCATCGGTGGACACGATGCGCAGACGCGCCCGTGCGGACTTGGGATCGGAAACCTGTGTGGCGGTGGCGCTCTCGGCGTCCTTGATCGCCTTGGAGACCTGGGCGGCGTAGGGGCGGGCCATCCACGGCACCGTCTCGATCAGCACGGCGCCACGACCGGCGCTGAACACCACCGCACGCCCGCGCGGGATCGCTGCCAGGTCGGACTCGGTGAGGGTGCGCTCGGTGACCCGCGAGGTCGAGGTCGACCGGCCACCCTGCGGGCTGCGCGAGACCGCGTTGACCAGCTCGTAGTGGTCACCGACCAGCGCCGAGCGGTCGCGCAAGAAGTTCGCGTCGTCCAGGCCGGACCCGAGAACCTTCACGTTCGCGGCCGACCACAGCGCCTTCATGCCGTCCTCGCCCCAGCAGCGCACGCCCTGGGCCCACGACTGCAGGACCGTCATCACGACCATCCCGCGCGAGCCGAAGTGGCTGTACTGCTTGGGAAGATCTCTCCAGCGAACAATGTTGGCGGCCTCATCGAGGACCATCAGCAGCGGAACCGGCAGGCGCCCGCCGGGGCTGCGGGTGCCCTCACGCTCACCGGCGCCCGCGATCGCCGCGCACAGCGCGGTCACCAGCGGGCCCGCCGAGCCTTTGACCTCACGCGAGAGCGGGAACAAGGTGTCGCGGGAGGTGACGAACGCATCGACGTCGAAGGCTTCGCGCGGTGCCTCGTCCTGCTCGGGCGGGGTCACCCACGGCCGGACCCGGCTGTACTTGAGGCAGGAGGCCATCTTCTTCGCGGTCGAAAAGACGCCGGAGCGCTGCTTTTCCGGGGCCTGGTACTGATCCGACAGCGCACCGGCGAGCAGCTCGTAACCGGCGGCGTCGAGGATCTCGACCGGCTCGGTGTTGTCGAACTTGGTCACCCACGCGAACGCCTGGGTGATCGGACGCTTCGCGATCGCGCACGCCAGGAACAGCCCGGCGAGCAAGTCCTCACCTTCGGGCTCGAAAAATGAGTCCTTGGAGGTGCTTTCACCGCCGTCGGCGAAGTGCCCGGCGAGCTCGGCGGCGCGCTCCTGGGCGCCGACACCGTCGTCGGTTCCCCGCACCCACTCGATCGGATCCCAGTACCAGCTCACCGGTTCGGCGGCCACGCCCTGGGGGTCGAACACCCACGACCGGCCACTGGTGCGCTGCATGCGCAGTTCCCGGGTCGCGTCGACGACGTCGCGCTTGTTCGAGGTGGCCACCACCGGTCCGGGGGCGTCCAGCACGGCCGGGATCACGCGGGAGGTGGACTTGCCCTGGCGCGGACCCCAGATGTCGACGTGCAGATCCTCATAGGACGCGAACAACTCGCTGCCGTCGACGACCGCACGCCCGATCAGCACACCCGGCTCGTCGTTCTCGCCGAGCTGCACTTTCAGGCTGGCGGCCTTGGCGGTGATGGCCTTGCGGCCCATATCGGCCAGCTCGCGACCCCGCGCCATGAACTTCGCGCGGTCGTCGATGGTTTCCTTACGGGGCCGGCGCTGAGCTTTACGGCGGCGCCGCTGGTCGAGCAGGTCGCGGCACTTCTCGCACGCCGCTGTCCACGCCCACACACTGCCCGCGACCGTCGCGGCGGTGCCAGCGACCAGAGTGACCGCACCACCAGTCGCGGCGTAGGTCCAGTGCAGCTGCTCGGTGGCCAGGCCGAGCGTGATCGCGATCGGGTTGAGCGGGACGTCCTGCACGGGCCCCCCGTAGAGGGCGGCGCCGATCCGCATCGAGATCCCTCCGGCCTCGATCAGGCCGAACCCCGTCCCGACCGCGATAAGCGGCGTCCAGGATTCATCTCCGTTGCCGCCACGAGGGGCTTTCACACTGCGGTCCATCAGAGGACGCCTTCCATGAGATCGGCCGCCAGCACGACGCGAGTCGCGCCGTCGTGGCCGTGGATGAGTTCGATATCGGCCAGGCGCTGGGCCTCGACCGTCGTGCGGACCGCGCCGCGCCAGCGCATCGAGACCGCACCGTCGGGCCAGATCACGCCGTCCGCGACGACGCCGACCCCGGAGAACCCGGTGACGTCGATGTCGCGGACCAGCTGGAACACCCGCACTCCGGCGGTCTCGATCGCCATTACGCAGCCACCTCGCCCGTGACCAGCGCGTCAGCGGCGGTGGCTTCCAGCTCAACGCCGCTGCATGCCCGGCCGACGAGAACGGTTGGGTCGGTAGAGGTTCGAGTGCTCACCGCTGCTCACCCCCGACCGGTGCCGAGGTCACCGGAACCGGCGTGTACTCCACCGAGGTGTAGTCCGTGCCCGGGAACGCGAGCACCACGGCGACCAGCACCAGCAGCGCGAACGCGATCATCAGGCCGAACGCAGCGAAGATCGTGGCCACGGTGTTGCCGCCCGCGCCGGGCCCGACAGGGATGTAGAAGTCGACGTAGCGGGTCCGGGGGCTCATGACTGCGCCTCCTGCTCGGCGGCAGTCCCGCGCACCAAGGCGGCCAGCTTCGGGTCGGTCACCTGGGCGTAGAGCTTGGGATCGGCCAGGCGGTCGGCGTCGATGCGCTGCACCCGTGCCGAGAGGATCTGCGCACCCTCACGCACGACCACCCGGTAGGAGATCTGGGCGTGCGTGCGGCCCTTGAGATCGGTTGTCGGCTCGGCGATATCGGTGACCAGCAGCACGCGGGCACCGTCGCGGTAGATGTCGGTCCACAGCTGCCCGACGGCGAGCTGCACACCCTTGCCGGTCGTGTAGGTGGTGCTCATCGCGGTTACACCCCCACCGGCATGGCGAGGTAGCCGAGAGCCTCGGCGCTGGTCAAACCCAGTTCGGCAGACCAGCGCTCGACCTCCGGCTTGTCCGGAGCGATCGCGATCTGCAAAGCGGCTTTGGCCTGCCTACGGGTGAGGTGACGGCCCGGCAGGTAGTCCACGACCCAACGGTCGGAGCCCATCAGATCGGCGTGGTGCTCGGTGGCCTCGCTGACCATGTGCCCGTCGGCGACGTACACCGCGGGGATGGTGGGAGCTGCTGCGCGACGCCAGATATCGCGGCTCCACGCGCTCGGGATGTTCACCGGTGGTCCCCGCTCACGGTCGCGACGGGCTGAACGAGACTCAGAAGCTCGCTACGTCGCACGCGGTAGTGACGACCGTTGAGAAGCCATCCGCGCAGGTCACCCGCTTTGATCCAGTTCTTGATGGTCTTCGCGTCCACATGGACGAGAGCGGCTGCCGTACTCGCGGGGATCAGGTCTTCTGGGACCAGATCCTCGGGGCTCGAAGCGGCTGAGAGATCGACGGTCATGAGGGCCTCCTGCTGCGGTAATTCCGGAACTTTCCGTGATGCATATGCAGGTTCATGGTGCACCAACCTGCATATGCAGGTCAACAGTTGGATAGGTCGCTTATGCAGGTTTTAGGCAGGTTCTATGCTGATAGGCATGAGCGCGATCGACCCTGACGACCCCCGCCCGCCTAGGCGGCAGCTCGCTGACCTGCTACGCGCCGCGATCATCACTGGAAAGGTGAAGCCAGGAGAGAAGCTGCCGAGCGGCCCCGAACTTGCTCAGCGGTACGGCGTGTCGAAAGTGACTGCGCAACAAGCAGTTGCTGAACTCCGCACTGAGGGGCTGGTCTTCAGTCGCGCCGGCTCCGGAGTGTTCGTGAAGGAACGCACCAGCAAGCCGGTCGGGCTACGACCTCACCTTGAGCGCGCCTTCGTAGAGCCGAAGGTGACAGTGGACTTCGCCGGATTCGCCGCCGAGACCCTGCACGGCGCAATCTCCGAGCCGCTGGACAAGATCCGCGATGGACGATTCCGGCCCCAGTCGATCGATGTCCGAATCCTCGTCCCGGACCCGGGAATGCCGTGGTCGCTCCCCTCGCGGGCCTCGGACCTCGCAGACAGTCCTGCGTTCCGTCGCCGGATGCAACGGATCATGGAGCGCCACGCCTTCGGCATCCACGATGAAGTGCTGGAACTCAAGCGAATCGGACTGATCGAGTCCGCGTCCGTGCAGATCCGCGTCTACCCGGCTGCACCCCTGTTCAAGCTCTACGTCATCAATCAGATCGACGCCTTCTTCGGCTTCTACCCCATCGAGGAACACCAGCTGCCGCTCGATGGTGAGGACACCGTGATGCTCGACCTCGTGGGTAAGAACGCCACCTTGTTCCACCTCGAGACCGATCAAGCTGATCGGGACTCCTTCCAATCCCAGTTCATCGAGGAGTGCCAGCGCTGGTTCGAGAGCGTCTGGAAAATCGGCCGCGATCTCGAACCGTAGAAACGAGAAAGTATGTCGATGCCTACCGCCGCCCTCGGTGTAGTGATCGTGACCTACAACAACGCGGCTGACCTGCCTCAGTGTCTCGATGCACTCCAGTCCAACGCGGGCGAGGCACGGGTGGTCGTGCGAGACTGCGGCTCATCAGATCAGTCGATCGAGATCGCCGAGCGGCACCCGGTAGTGAACCGGGTCATCGCCGGGACGAACGTGGGGTTTGGAGCGGCCTGCAACGAAGCCGTGGACAGCCTCGGGCCCGACGTACAGATGGTCCTGTTTCTGAATCCGGACACAGCGATCGACTGCGACCTCGCCGATCTACTCGGATACGTCGTGCGGTTCGGCGAATTCGGCTGCGTCGGCATCCAACAGCAGTCGTTCAGCGGTGACCTTGTTTGGTCTTGGGACGAGTTCCCCACGGTGCCGTTGGAGTGGCAGAAGGCCAGGAAGACGCCCCTGCTGCAGCGCTCCCCCACGGGCTACACCGACGATCGCCGCGTCGACTGGAACATGGGCGCCTTCCTGCTCATCCCACGATCAGCAATCGCGCTCGTAGAGGGATTCGATGAACGGTTCTTCCTCTTCTACGAAGAGATCGACCTCCAGCAGCGCTTGGCACGCATCGGCCGACCGACCTACTACGTCAACAAATTCCACTACCAGCACGACCGAAGCGACAAAGCCACCCTGTGGCGCGAAGTGCTGCGCCTCAACTCCAGGCGGGCATACGACCGGAAGTGGCTCACCCGATTCGAGACCCTGCAGTGTCAGGTCGCGCAGTCCTACCGCTGGATCCAAGATGCCATCCGTCCACAGCGGGAACGTGATCGGCGACTGGCCATCCCGCGACTGCTTGCAACTTGGGGACTCATCCGCGCGGTTGTTCCGCCTGAAGCGATCGAGGGAGAGCTGGACTCTTGGTGGTCTGTACGCCCGTCCTGGGCGCAGGCGCCGGACAGGCCTGCACCGCGAAATGTTGCGGAGTAGTCGGCACGATCGGCAGATCGTCGATTCGAGAGACATCATGGGCAGGCCCACCCGCACAACTAAGGTCTCAAAACCCTGATGTACCAGCGATTTCCGGGTGGTTAATGAACTGGTCTCGCTTGCTGCAATTTTCAGCAAACAACCTGCGTAGACCGCTTGTCCGGCGTGTCGCAGTACATCGTTAGGCTGAAGCGGGTTATATAGCGGGTATGAGCGCGGTACGTGGGAAACCTCAGCTGGTCGAGATCGACGAGGCGTTACTCGCCGCAGTCAAGACCGAGGCGAAAAGGCTTGGTATGACCTACCGTGCCTACTTCGAGTCGGCTCTGACGCGCGAGTTGAAGGCCTCGAAACGGGTCAAATCAGCCGAGCAACTCCAGATCGCTAGCTGACTGCTACACCCACACGCTGTGTGACATCGCCTGGGGGCCAACGCTTCCCAGTGGCACACTGCGGCCATAGGACTTGCTCATGAAGAAGGAGGACAACGCGTAGGAGGCTGATAGCGGCTTAGCGCCGTACTCAACAACCCCAAAACGCGAGAAAACCCCACGGCGGCCAGGCCTGGGGTCTTTGTCTCGCCAATGAAGGGATTTGTCTTTTGCCGGACAGGTCTCAGGATAACGCACGCCCACACACAATTGTGTGTGGACACGCCTTTGGCGCCTCCGATTGTGCGTATACACGTCCTGAACAGCACAAACAGCTTCGCCACGCCGCGCTGGACGCACTAGAAGCGCGGATTTTCCCTGCAGGTGGGCACTACGTCCTCATCTCGCCGGACAACACCTCACCCCGGCGGGTCCTCTCCATCAGCGACGCACACGCTGCGATCGCAGCCGGCGAGGTCACCTCTGCTGCAGGCACTCTCGCCGAGGGTTTGCTCGGTGCCGACGTCGATGCCGAGGACCCGACGACCGGCGACGGCGTCACCGAAGCGCTCGTCGCGTGGTGCGCACGCCGCGACCTGCCCCACCTGGTCCGGCTCAGCGGTCGACCTGGCGGCCGTCACGTGATCGCTGTGGCGTCACGGCCCTCCGACCGTGACGACTGGTCGCGATTGTGCCGTGACACCGGCAAGGCGTTCCGGACCTCAGTTACCGACCGCACCGGGATGGCGCTGCGTCTGCTGACCGCACCTCACCGAGAAGGCCTGCTCTCCCCCGTCATTCGCTGCACCATCGTGCCCGGAATGCTCACCGAGTCCCGGCGACCCCGCACATCCTCCGGGCCCGCCCGCCGCCGCGGCCACAGAGCCAAAGCGCGCGCAGCAGGTCGCGGTGGTGTCGATACTTCGCGATCGGCCGACGAGTGGGGCGACACTCTCGTGCACATCCGTCGAGGTGCTGGCGCTGCCGAAGCGTGGGCACACCTCGACCGTCCCGGCACCAAAGCGGCCGAGCGCGGCCGACATTGGTGGACGCGCTATGCGTGGATGCCCGCAGTCACCACCATCGCGGCTGAGGAAGGACTCACTGAGGACGAGGCGTGGAATGTCGCCCGTGCCGCCGACCCCGCCACCGCGCTTAAGCGCGGACGGCGTTGGTGGCGGGAGGCTCTGTGGGCGCGCGCCGTTGACGAGGCCGCCACTGAGCGCCCACGCCGTCGCTGGCTGTCTACCGAGACCGCCCTGACCGATGAACAGCGCACCGAGATCGATGCTGTCTCAACGGGTCTGCGTGCCGCCGCCGAGGCGACTATGGCCACACCGGACCGCCGGACCCTTCGTAGCGACCTGGCGACGCTGGGCGCTATTGCGGGCCCAATCGTGCTGCGCGCCGGTGCCGCGTCGGAGAGGGTCTTGGCCGAACGCGCCGAGCTGGATCCGAAGACGGTGCGGGGCAGCTTGATCCGTCTGTGCGAGGCCAAGGTGCTCGTGCAGACCGGCGGCTACGAGGGCGGGTCGAAGTCGTCCGCGTCCTACGGGATCGGCCCTGCAGCACAGGAGTTCGTCAAGGGGGAACTCGACTATTCCCCCACTAGGTGCACCACCCCCGCCCCAAAAGGCCGCGCCAACAAGACACGCCTCCTCCGCACCCACCTCTCCGACCGCAAACAGTTCGCCCTCCGCAACGCCGCCCTCGCTGCCCTCGCCCCTGGCGAGACCCTCAAGACCAGCCAGCACCCGCTCGCCCGGCTCCTTCGGTCCAGGTGGGCCCAACGGCGCTGGTGGGCCTCACTGACCCCGTCGGAGCAGACCGAACGTCGCGCGGCCCGGCAACGTCGCCTGGGTGAACTCAGCTGGAGCGACCGGTCCGCGTGGTTCGACTGGCTGGCCGTGCGCGACGACCTGGTGGGCGCCATCGACGGTGCCGGGAGCTCGACGCCGACTGAAGAGCAGGTCGCCAAGGTACACCAGCTACGGCCCGCCGGATGGGCGCGAACATTTCACCGCGGTATGGCCGATCCCAACTGGCGCGGCGCAGCTGCCGCGCACCGGCACGCCGCGTGAACCCGTTCATTGCGTTAAACGCGCAGGCACTACCCGCGCGGTCAGTTGGCGTGGACTGCGTGCTCGACGACGCTCGCACTAGCCGAGGCGATGAGCTCCTGGAGTTGGTGCGAGCGACGCTGCCTGGCGCGAGCCGCGCGTTCGAGCACCTGGCCAGTGAATTAACCGCGGTTAATTCACTGACTCTGCCCTACCCGCCGACCTTTTTCAGTTCTGCGATCAGTTCTGTGATTCCGGCTGTGCCCAGGTGCTCCGCCAGCGCTGCGGCGAGCGTAGGTGTCGGGGCGTCCCATCGCTTGAAGGTCTTGGCGATCTGGGCGCTGGACAACTGGGTGCGGCGGTCCGGCTTCGGCTGCTGATCCCGCGGTCCCTCCTTGTTGACCGCAGCTTGCCATCGCTCGACTTGTTGCTCCATCGGCACCTGCGCAAGATTGCGAGCTACCCGGATCGCGATGTCCCCGCCGCGCAATGCTTGCTGGATTTCTGGTGCGAGCTTGAGCAGCGCGCGCCGCTGGGAAACCCAGGCCGGTGTCTTGCCGAGTTCTTCGGCAGCCTTGATCGCCGAACCCGCATCTGTCACGAGCTGCTCGACAGCCCGCGCCTCTTCGAGAACGTCGAGGTTCTCTCGTTCGACGTTCTCGCGGATCGCCGCGGCTCGCAGGGCCGCCCGACTGGTCGCGATCTCGTCCTTGATGACGACGTCCATCGCCGTACGGCCGTAGGTTCTGCATGCCACCAGGCGTCGGCACCCGTTGATGACGACAATCGACGCATCACCGATCGCGTTCTCGTCCTCCGGGAACAGTTTGAGGTAGGCCGACCTGCTCACGCCCAGGCCTGGCTGCAGCTGTATCTCGGCGATGGAGGCGAGGTCGTCGACGTTCAGCGCGCCTTCGCGCGGGTTCTGCGGATTGGCGACCAGTTTGGTCAGCGGTGTCGACAGCGGGTGCCGGGCGAGGCCGGCCGTGGGCTGTCCGTCGATGACTGAGTTCGTGCCGACAGCTCCGGCGAGTTCGGCAAAGTTGGTGCGTCCGCCCCTGGCCATCAACGACCGCCTGCCTTGAGCTCGAGCGCCAGGCGCTGGAAGTCCTGGCGGGCTTCCATGCTCACGCGGTTCTTCGGGTATTCGGTGACGACCAGGCCCTCGGCGGCGGCGCGGGTGTGGACCTTGTAGTGCCGGACGACGGTGTTGGCCAGGGGCCAGCCGTTTGCGCGGATGAAGTCCTTGGTCTGGTCGAGATCTGTTGTGCCGTCTCGGGGATCCCAGTTGTTGATCACGACGAGGAAGTCGAGGCCGCGTGGTTTGACGATGCGCTCGATGGTCCTGGCGGTGGGGTCGAAGCCCAGCACTTCAGGTTCGATCGGGACGAGAACGTGGTTGGCGACATCGAGCGCGGCCTCGAGGGCTTTGCCAGCGGCGCCGTCGCCGAGGTCGTTGGTGTCGGTGCCGATCCAGCCGGGGGTGTCGACGAAGACGTGCTCGATGCCGGCGAGGTTCCCCATCGAGCGCAGGCCCTCGATGTCGTCGTGTGCCTGGATGATGTGGAACGGCAGGGCGGCTACTCGGTCGGCCCACCAGACTGCCGATCCTTGCGGGTCGATGCTGACTGCGGCGACCGGTGACATGTCGTCGGGGGAGCCGGTGGACAGGACGTCGGCGGTGGTGGCGGCAAGGTTGACGGTCAGGGTGGACTTCCCGATCCCGCCCTTTTGATTGAGTATGAGCTCGACATGGCCCATGGTCGTACCTCCGTGTGCTTCGCCCAAATGCTTGTGGGCTACTTCGGATCTCGGTGGGGGAGCAGCGCGACTGTTGAGCGGCGCGGCTGAGGCGAATCCTATAGCCGTCCTGTGCGTCGAAGCCCGACACGCGGCGAGGGTGCGCCAACTTCGTGCACAAAGAGCTGGCGGCGGCTCCAAAATTAACCGCGGTTAATTCCAAATATCCATGTATTTTATGCATGCATGTTTTAAATACATGTTAATATGATCTATGTCCGAACCGACCGAATCCGCGAAGATTGCCCTGCCCCCGCGCCGAGGTCGACGGCGCGGGTCGAAGCGCCCGTTCTCGACGCAGTTGGAGTCCGCCACGTTGGCGCGACTGGACTGGATCGTCAATCAGGGATACGTGCTGACCGACACCGTGGACGCCGCGATCAACGCCTACCTCGATGCTGCGGGCGTACCGCGGCCCGACGCCGAGGGCGACATGCCCGATTCCAGCCCGGAAGGGACCCGCTGATGTTCCGACGCAAACCCACCGAAGAAGTCGACTTGCTGCTCACTGCGCAGCTGCCCGACCGGATCGAAGCCGCCCACGATCGTCTCGCCTACCAGCACGACCCGGCTCTGCTGGCGGCGCTGTCGGAGCGCGAGCTGCGCGATGAGCGTTCGGTCGCGGAAGCGGTGCGCGAGCACGACCGCCACGAACGCCTCGCCCAGGTCGCATCCACACAGTCGATCGCGGGCGATATGCGCCGTGCGCAGGAAGTGCTGATCCGGGCCGAGGCCGATGATCTGGTCACCGCCCGCCGCGCGCTCGCCGAGCAGCGGCGTCAAGGCAGCGCCCACGCGCAGGTGGCCGATCTGTTCCGCAAGAAGACCTGGTCCGAGCGGGCGCTGGCGGGAGTGGTCATCGGCGCGATGCTCTACAGCGCGGTCAACGTCCAGCACAACCTCGCTCCCGGTGGCCCGAGTGAACCGCTGTACTGGGCGAGCTACCTGCTCGAGGCGTTTATCTCCACCGTGCTGGTCGCGTTCATGGTCAACAGCGCGTCGGTGGCGCGGTGGCGAGTCACCGACAGCGAGGCAACGATCCGCTGGATCGAGGGCACGTTGCTGGCGATGAGTATCGGGCTCAACGTCTACCCCTACGTCGGCAAGGGCGAGGTCTACAACACCGTGGTGCACGCGGTAGCGCCGGTGATGGTCGGCGTCGCGTTGTTCGCCCACACCGCCATCATGCGTCGGTACGGGCTCGCGATCGAGCGGGCTGTCGATGCCGCCGATGCAGCCGGTGACGACATCGCCGAGCGGATGTCCGCACTCACGAGCACCGCGCACTTCGCCATCAGCACCCGCACTGAGGCGTCCGCACTTGGCACTCCCGATCCCCGCACCGAGGTCCCCGCGCCCCGCACTTCCGTCGCTGATGCCGACGAAGTGCTGGAGGTAAGTGCGGACGAAGTGCGGACCGCTGATGCGGACTCGATGGTCGACCGCACTTCCGCCGAGCCCGCACTCGCGTCCGCACTTGTGCCCGCACCGCACTCCGCTGGTGCGGGAAGTGCGGACCCCGCACCAGCCGAAAGTGCGGCCGCACTCGCCGCCGTCGCGGTCGCGGTCGACACCGTCGAGGTGCCGACAGCGAGCACCGACGATGGCGAAGTGCGCGTCACCGACGAGCACGATCACCAGGTCACTGCGCCCGCACCAGCCCCGAAGCTCCCTGTCCGCACCAGCGATGACACCGTGCCCAACGCACAGTCCGAAGAGCCGTTCGCGGAGATGTTCGCCCGGCTGCGCGGTGACGAGCGAACCGACGCGTCGAGCGAGCAGCCGACCCTGCCCTCGGCCGATGCTGACGCCGACGATCTCGCACCGGCGGTAAGTGCGGACCCGGTGCGGGCTGCCCGCACTTCGGTCCCACGCCCCGCACCTGCCGTCCGCACTACGACCAGTGCCCGCACTACGGCGACGGGAAGTGCGGACCGGGTACCCGCACTTCCGACACCGGTAGCGACCGCACTCGCGCTCAACTCTTCGACAAGTGCGGGCGACGCGTCCGCACTGTGGACCGCGCTCGCGGAGCAAGTGCGGGCGCACAACGTCGGCCGGCGCCTGCCGCTCGATACTGTCGCGCAAGTGCTCGAGATGCTCGCTGCCAACGCCACCGTCAACGCGGTGCACTCGGCGACCAAGGTTCACCGCAACACCATCGAGCGCATTCGCGACACCGGGGCGCGAGTCCGGGCGGCCGCCGACACCACCGGTGAGGGTGGGCGGGTGATCGAGCTGCGCAAGCCGCAGCAGTAGATCCCCTCGATCGAAACGCGACAGGGCCCTGGCGGGTCGTGACCGCCAGGGCCCTGTCGCGTCCGGACACTACTCGGGAGCGGTGCTCACCTCGCTCCCGAGGTGTCGTTGAGCGCGAGCGTGGCGTGGATCTGTGCTTGCGCCTGGACCGCCCGCAGCCTCTCCCACATCACGCGGTCGGTTGACTCGCGGCCGCTGCCCGCGTACTGACCAGCCCAACCACTTTCAGGCACATCACCCGACACCTCCAACGCCGACTTCAACATCCCGTACGCCTCATTCGCGAGCTCATCAGCATGCAAAGCATGTGACCCATCCATGCCCGAAACGCTAGAACCCACACAACTCAACCACCCTGAAAAACACCTGTATTGCAGCCCGACACACAACGCGACACACCACCTACAGAACCGCTACTATTGAACCAGTTCCGACGGAGCAAGTTAACAGATACGGGCCCGTATCTGTGCTCACCCTTCGGGAGTGAGGTCACCACCCAGCCGGGTGGGCGCTGCGCTGGGCTGCCGGCGGGAGCCGGGACGAGGGAGGTGTCGAAGGTGAGTACGGAGGTTGCGGCGGAGCCGACGGAGACGGGTGGACGACGGTCGCAGGAGGTCGTGCGCGACCTTCGTCGTCGTCGGCGTTCCAACATCGGCGGCGACGAGGGTCGCCGGATCGTGAAGGTGCGGTTGACCGATGCCGAGTACGCGAAGGTGGCCGAGGCGGCGGAGGAAGTGTCGATGACCGTGCCGCGGTATCTCGGGGAGTGCGCGGTCAATCCGGTCGTTCCCGCGACGACCAAGTCGGGCAAGGCGCGGGCGTGGTTGACGTGGCCGAAGCGCCAAGCGCTCGCGACGTTGGTGCTGTCGGCGACCGAGGCGCTGGACATGATCCGGTTGCAGCACCTGTCGAAGGTCGGGGCGAATCTGAACCAGATCGCTCGGGTGGCGAACAGCAACGGGGTGATCTCCGCCGACGAGATCCACGAGGTGCTAGACGATGTGCGGGAGTTGATCGACGAGCTGCGCGAGCGCGCGACGGAGTTGCAGCAACTGGCGCGCGACACCACGCGCCGGTGAGGGCGGCACGATGATTCCGAAGGTGAGCCGCGGGCAGAAGATCGGCGGGCTCATGGTCTACCTGCTCGGCGAGGGCGACCACAACGAGCACAAGGACCGCCACATCTTCGCGGGTTCGCCGACGGTGATGCGTGAGGTGTGGCTCGATCATTTCGAGGGCGAGGCAGCCAAGCGGCCCGCACGCGACACCGCGCTCGCGGTCGCGCATGAGATCGACATCCCGCGCCGCCTCTACGGCACCCAGGCGAAGATGAAGGCCAAGGCCTCCACCGCCGCCCGCGGCAAGGGTGTCGATGTCATCGAGCGCCCGGGCAAGGGCGAAGCGGGCGTGATGCGGGATGCCCCGGTCTGGCACTGCGTGCTGTCGCTGGAGCCGGGAGAGTCGCTGAGCGACGAGCAGTGGTCGACGGTCGTGAACGACTTCATGACCGAGATGGGCTTCGCCGCCTCGCCGGACGCCAAGCGCGCGCAGGCGCGATGGGCGGCAGTGCGGCACGGCCTGTCCGGTGAGCACGGCGACGGCCAGGACCACATCCACGTCGCCGCGACCCTCATCCGCGATGACGGGTCGCGGGTGTCGACCTACGACTACGGGCCGGGCAAGGCCAAGGGGGATTGGGCGCGCTCCCAGGAGGTCTGCAACCTTCTCGAGCACCGGTACGGGTTGAAGGTGCTCGCCTCCCGCGAGCAAGGTGGTGTGCTGTCCGGTGACAGCCGGGCGGAGGTCGAGCGCACCAAGTCCGGGCGCACCCCGGAGTCCGAGCGCGATCGTCTACGCCGGTTGGTGCGCACGGCAGCGGTCGGCGCCGAGAGCGAGACCGAGTTCGTGACCTCGCTGCGTGAGTCCGGGGTCTCGGTCGTGCCCCGGTGGGCGGCCGGCGGACAGAGCGAGGTGACCGGCTACAAGGTGCGGCTGCTCCGCGATGGCGCCGAGGCCGGGCCGTGGCTCGGCGGCGGAACTCTCGCCAAGGACTTGACCCTGACCGCGTTGCGCGAGCAGCAGTGGGCCGACACCGAGCAGGGTCGCGCCGAGGCGCGTGCGGTGTGGAAGAACAAGGCGACCGCACCGGGCCGGTCTCGCTCGCAGTCTCGTGGGCCGCAGAGTCAGGCTGAACTGTGGCAGCAAGCTGCCGTCGAGTTCGGCGATTGGCAGCAGCACTTGGCTGAGATCCCGCGCGAAGATCGCGCGCGGTGGGCATGGGTCGCGGGCCAAGCGGCGGGAGCGTTCTCGGCGTGGAGCGAGCAGCTCGAAGGCGAGACCCCGGGCGCACTGGCGGCCGCGGCGAAGGAACTGACCCGGTCGGCGCAGGCGCAGGACAGGCGGCGCCGGTACCGGCCGACGTCGAAAGACCGTCCCATCGGGGACCTGACCAAGCTGCTGCTGTCGACGACACCGCTCGACGCGGGCACGCGTTTGCCCGGCCGCCCGGATCGCCATCAGAGCCAAGACGATGCCGTCGCGACGGTCGCCGTGGCGATCCTGGCGCTGCTGTTGATCCTGCTACTCGCCGCGATCGCGGCGCTGCTCGAGATCGCTCGCGCGCATCGGCACCGCGGCGAGCTCTCCCGCGCCCTGGCCGTCGAAGGCGTGACCGGACAGCACCTGCTCCCGCTGCGCGAGCAGTGGGAAGGGACGATGGAACAGCGCCGCTACCAATGGGACCGCGACGCCGCCCAGGTGTTCTCCGCGATCGCAATCCGGGCGGCCGAGCGTCGCGGCGAACCACAAGCCGAAGCGGAGACCCCGACGCCCCCGAAGCGAAAGGGCTCCCGAGTCGCGGCCGCCGCGCAGGGCTCGCTGACGCCGCCGCCAGCGGAGGCGCCGAAACGAACGGCCGAACCGGAACAGCGGGGACCGTTCTACGCCGAGCTGACGGCGGAGGAAAAGGCCCGAGTCCGCACGATCGCGGTCGCCAGCGTCGCCATCTCGGACCGGGATCTGAAGCCCCGCGCGCTCAACGACGCGACCCTGGAGCGCGAGCTCGACCACCTGCGCACCGAGGTCGAGTTGCTGACCCACGACCTGGATGCTCGCCGCACCGAAGGCCCGCACACCCGCAAGGCCAAGGACGACATCGCCGCCGCGCGCAGCAAAGCCGTACTGATCGAGGCCGCGCGCAAGGCCGACGAGCAGGCCGAGAAGTTGCGCCGGGAAAAGGAGAGACAGGACTGGTCGCTGCAGAAGCTGCAGCAGGATCTCGACGCCACCCCGCGCCGGAAGTTCCTGGCCCGCCAGCAGCTGGAGAAGGACATCGCAGCCTCTCGCAACACGATCGCGGAGCTGACCCCGCAAACCGCCACCGCGAGTGCGGCGGCCGCGGCCGCCGCCGAGGCGACCGGGTCGCCGCGCGACGAGTGGCACGGGATCGAAGCGACCGCCGATCTTCGACGCGAAGCGCAGCTCCTGGCCCAGGCCCGGCAGAACGACAAGCGGGAGATTGACGCGGACACCGGCTACTTGCAGAGGTACCTGCGGACCAACCTCGACAAGCTCGAAACCGAGCACACTCGACGGTCCAAACTCACCCCGCAGCAGCGCACCGCCGAGCAGGCCCGGCGCGAACAAGAACGCAAGAACCCGACGAAACCGCGCTCGACGAAGTCGCCGTCGACCGGGCCCGATCCGTACCGCGGACACCTCCCGCCCGATCTCGGACCAGCACGAGGCGGCGGGCCCGAGCTGTAGTTCGAAGGGGTGGCCTATCCCTGGCATACCCCCCGGCTTAGCGGCGGGAGTATGGCCAGGGGCTGAGCCGGGCCCCAGGCCGGGGGATAGGCCAGGGGGTGTTGCAGGCACTGACCTGCTGCGTCTCCGGTCCGCCCCGCCCCCTTCGTCCGCAGGCTCCCGGTATGAAGACCACCCCCGCTCTGCGTACCTGGCCCGAGGGTGGTCTTCATACCGGGGACGGGGCGGACCGGAGCCGAAAGCGGTGAGGAGGATGAACCAGGTTGGTAGGGGTGGGTGGCGCTGCGCGGCGGGGCGGATCGTCCGGACAGGTGCGTAGCGGCTCGCGCTGCCGCGCCAGCTTCGCTGGCTTGCCACACACGCACACCGACGGCGATGGCGGCGGCGTTCGGGGCTGCATCACTCCGGTAGTGCGGCGGCGGCCAAGACCGCCTTGGCCACGGCGACGCGATGTTCCTGAGTCCACTTGAACGGGTCCTCAAGGCGCTCTCGAACGAACCCTTCGTGCGGGTGAAGGTCGTTCGGCAGGGTCACACTCGCGAGTGCTGCGCGCAACCGCTTCGTGCTGGTCTCTCTCAGCCAGCGCAGCGCCGCATCAACGGCTGCCTCCCCCGCAGGATCCGGATTGACCACGCACCGAGCGTATCCGCTCTCAACGCGACCAAGAGCACTGAGCACGCCTCGGCGGGAGCTGGAGCCGGGCGGCTACGAACAGGCTCAGCACCGCAGCCAGGGCGTACTGCCCTGAGCTGCCGGGCTATTCAGCCGACGAGAACTCGCCGAGACGACCGGCAACACGATCAGCCACTACAGCCTGCATGGACACTGTTCGCGGTGAGTACTCCATACCTGATCCCGTCGTTCGAACCCATCCTCGCCCTGGACGGTTACGCGTTCGTCTTCTCGCAGAAGGTGACCGGTGGGATGCCGGTGCTCTGGATGGATCCGGCGGTGAACCCCTACTCGGTGGCCACCGCCTTGCGACTGATCGCCGAGCAGATCGACATTGCCGCCGACGAGGAAGGCGTCTACACCGACGCTGATCGGAAGGCCGGTCGCCGCTACTCCTCCGGGGTTGGATCCACCCGCCGCCGCGGGAAGGGTCGAACGGATCGCTGAACCGGGTGTTCGGAAAACGACTCCGAGAACCCGTTCGGGCCGGTCGTCGGGCGCGACGAACTTGCCGTCGAGCAGCACGGTGCGCCCGCACCCGTCGGTGATCTCGGTGTGGAACCGGCGACTTCGCCCGAGTTGCTGCTGATCTAGCCGATGCTGGTGGCGCGGTCACGGGCATCGCACGCCATATCGACGGAACTATCAGCGGATTCCACCCCCGTGCGGTCCAGTCGCCCGGCGTCGTGCCTTGGATCGGCAGGATGTCGTCCTGATCGCCGTACGGAGAAGACCACGGACGTGACGAAGGCCTGCACCAGCATGGTGCAGGCCTTCGCCGTATTCGTTGTGCCGGACAGGTATTCGCGCCGGTCCTCGTGAGGAGGTCAGCCGAGCAGGCCGAACCACTCGTGTTCGTTGAGGTAATCGAAGGCTTCGATCAGGAATCGACCGATCGCGGTGGTGGCGATGGTCTTGGCGATGACCTTGGTGATGGTGCGGTTGCTCGAAGGGTGGCCTGACGCCGCCGCCGCGGCCTCCAGCAGTCGTGTGGCTTCCTCGGCGGCCGCGTACGCCCGGGCCACTTCCTCGGCGGTGGGCTGAGTCTCGCCCGCGGCTTCGTAGGCCTGGAGGGCTTGTGCGGCTTCCTGCGCGGCCGCGAGTGCTCGGGCCATTTCCTCGGCGGTGGGTTGGTTGGTGTTGCCCAGCGCGTTCATGATGCTCTGCCCTTCGGTGTACCGAACCTGCGCTCTCGCGGCCGTACCGGCCCGCCGAGCAGTTACACCATTGACTATATCGCAGAAATCGTAGAGGTCGACAAACTATGACTAGATCCTAGTTTGTTAACCGGCCTGGACGTGCGAAGTGGCCCAGCTCACCGCCTGCATGCATGCGTGGACATATGGTCACCAGGGCCGGAACGAAGCTGATTCGATACGGCATAGCCACTAAAACTACTAACTAGTGGTGTTTCACTAGAGGAAACCTTGGCGAAACGCCTAGCTAGTAGGCTATAAAGGAGTGGTGAGACAAGTTGTCTCATAGGAACTAGCTTTTGGGTTCCCGGGATACCGGGAGCAACGGGGGATCGGTTTAGCGGGCGCACCGGGTGTGGGTCCACTGTTCGGCTCCTTCTTGCCAGGAGCACGACAGGACCCGTAGTTGTAAAGGCAGTGGTGGTGATGAAGCAGACAGATGTCGTGGTCGCGGAACAGCAGTTGAACGTCAAGATCCCGCGCACATCGGCGACGAGCGCCAAGCGCATGGCTCGAAAGCACGGGATGACGTTGAACGCGCTGATCACCAAGCTGATCGACGACGCAACCGTCAGCGAGGCGGGGGAGATGGCGGAGCAGTTCGAGGAAGAACAGCGCCGCGCGCTCGCCGAGTACGCCGAGATGCAGGCATACCTCAAGAAGATGAGCGACGAGGCAGCTGCACGGGCGGCTCAAGCGAGCGCCGAGGCCGACGCCGCCGAAGGCGACACCCAAGCGTAGGTAAGGGCAGGGCAGGCCGTCGCCTGCCCTGCCCTTACCTACATGCCGCCCGCTTTGGCCACGGAACTTCTTTCGTCCACGACGGGGACGTAGTCGAGGGCCTGCTCGACCACCCCATCGAGAAGACAAACCACAGCAGCGCGGGCAAACAGAAGCTCCAAGCTGGCGGTCTGGTCGGGTAGAGATTGGGCGAGGAACTCTGTGTGCGGTCGCCCCCGGACGGCAAACGCCTGCTCCAGCTCCTTTTTGGTGTGCCGGATGTAGTGCGAGGTACGGCGAGCGGGGTTGGTATCGGCCAGCTCTCGTGGCAGGTACAAGACCAGTAGACCGGGATCCACCACGTTGCACACGTGGGCGAGCGCCTGCCCGAGGAACGCGCCGCTACGAGTAAGAACACGGCGTGCGTGCTCGGGTTCCATCCGCCGGGCAGCTTGTTCGAGGGTCTCGGTTTTGCCCGCGCGCAGGTCACGCCGCACGCTGGCGATGGTGGCATAAACCTCCGTGTGGCCGGTGAGTCCACAGGCGCACACCGGATCGTCGACCGCGACGCCCTCGTCACGGTCGAGTCCGCCGGCGGTCTCGGTTCGCGGTTCCGGCTGGTGCGCAACTACCAGATGACCGATTTCCATGGCACGGCCCGAGCGGCCCCGACGCAATCGGCCGTCCATGACGAGTCCGCCGCCGATGCCGTTGTCCAACACGACGGCGACAGCCAGATCGGTGACCGTGTAGCCGAGGTCTTTCCAGATCAGCGCTGTCAGACAGGTCGCGTCGTTCTCCACCAGGATGGCCGGCAACAACTCGTCGCCGCCGTCGGCGGCGAACAGTTCTCGCAGTTGCCCGTCGAGATCGATCGGTTCGACGTCACCGTGAACGATCCACCTGAGCGGGGTGATCTTCCCGTCGATCACCGGTGCCCCCACCTCGACGGCCACACCGAAAAGCTGTGGCGCCACTTCGGTCTCGGGATCTCGCAGACCGCGGCGCATCTCGCCGACTCGTGCGTGGATCGTCGGGGCGAGTATCTGCCAGTCGCGCTCGGGCACGGGGAAGACTTCTCGGTGTTCGGCATGGATGCTGCGCCCACCGATGTCGCAGAGCACGATGCGCACACCCTTGGGTTTGTCGTGTTCGAGGATCACATGGACCGCGGCGGTGACGAAGCGTGGGTCGAGGTGAAGCTGTTCGACCCAGTGGTTTCCGCGTTGCAGCTTCCGCTCGCTGGTCGCGAGCAATCCGTGGAACTGCAACAGGCCCACGGCTTTGCTGACGGTGCCCATAGCGAGGGGTCGATCGATCGGTCTGACGGATTCGCTGCTCCCCGCGGCGATCGTCGCGCGGGTCATGGCGTCGGGGCGGGCCGCGACCCGGGCCAGCACTGTTCCCAGGATCCCCGCCCCGACCCATACCGGTCTGTCCTTGGCGGCATTGTCGGCCTTGCCGATATCGGCAAGGGTGATCAGCGGATTCCACTGCGCCGGCGCGGAATCACCGCCCATTCGGCCGGACCTCCATGCATTTGATCAAGGTGTCGCGCACGCCGTCGTAGTGGCCGGTCAACATGAAATCGGTCGGCTCGAACATCAGCACCAGCCCCCCGAAATCGCCGTTCGGGATCAGCGTGTAGCCGCGTTCGTAGACCGCGCCCCGCAGGAACGCCATCGCGACGCGGCTGTGGGTATCAGGGGACCACTCCGGGTGATCGAGATCCCTCAGACCCAAACTCAGCCTTGCGATCCCGGCCGGCACGATGTTGTCCGGCGGCTTCATCTCGCGCATCTCGAGCCATGTGTCCCACACGGGCGCGAACTTCTGGGGCGGGAAAGGCGGGACGGTACGCACCGCGCGAAACCTAGGGGTTTTCCCGGCCGCCGTGAGCGTTTTCTGCACTACTCTGCTCACCTCGTCCACGGTCGAATCCGGACGAATGTAGTGATCGAGGTGCTGCCAGCTGGCGCCTTCGAACAGTACAAGCTCGGCAGATTCGTTGTGAGTCACGGCAATCCCCTCCCTGAGCAAGACTCTGGTGCATCGGGTCAGGGGACTTGGCGATCATCCCGAGTGCTCCAACCAACCTGAGGAAGCATCATGTTCTGTCGGAATCAATACTCCCAGTGTAGCTCTCCCCTACACGGGCAATGAGTGACGTGGGTCATACCCGAGCATGAAAGTGGCCTGGGTTACTACGCAACCGGGGGTTGGGAGATTAGCCTGATGAGTTCTCGGGCGGCAACGGCTCGTGGACGAAGTCGGGGTCGGCCTGTGTCATGCCCTCGATGAGCGCTAAGAAGCCCACCGACACCGGATGCCAGTCCACCTCGCCCGCCAATCCGGGCAACTGCAGCGGCTCGGTCTTGCGATGTCCGAGCGAGTACCGAATGGCAGAGCCGCCGACGAACCCCATGACGTTCTCCGCGAACACTTCAGCGGTGTATCCCGGCTTGAACTGCATGCCGAAGACCTCCAGCATGTTGGAGTAGTAGTTCGCCATGATCTTGACCGTCTCCTCATCGGCGGTAGCCAGGATCTCGTTGGCTTGCTCCTGGACATGCTCGCCCAACGACGGCAAGCAGGCGATCATCGCGGCATAGGTGCGCCATGCTGTAGACCGAAAGGTCAACTGGAAGTAGTACGTCATCGCACTACGAACCGCCTCGGCCAGTACTTGCCGACGGCCTTCGACCTCGGCCATGAGGTCGTGGTGGCGCACACGAACATCCAAAGCGCGCCGAATGGTTTCGTCATTGAGGATCTCGCGTTCGATCCGTTCCGGATCGACGGACGCTCGCATGACCTCCAGAAGCAGTGTGTTGTTCTTCCAGATCCTTCGGGCTGAACTCCGCGGCACCTTGGCAAGGTCCGCGATCTTGTCCACCTTGAGTTCCACAGCGACAGGTAGTGCCCCTGACTCGATCGCCTCCACAGCGGCTGCCCGCACACGTTCCTTGAGCTCTGCTCCCGACATGCGTTTTCGGCGATCCGTCATCAGACACCCTTCTTGCCCTGGAACGAGTGCCCGTAAGTGTGAACGACCTGACCCCGCTGGTTCGGGTCGGGGTGTGACTCGGTTCCGCTCGTATCGACCATCTTCCGCGTTCGCGCCGTACATGGGACGGATAGTCGGCGTGATCCGCCTGCGGGACAACGCGATCGCGCAGGCGGATATAGCCGGGCTTGTCACGCAGAAGGTCTTGGTCGCGGCCGGAACCCGGGCCGCAGGCGGTGTTCGGAGGCAACCGATTCCCTAACGCGGTTGTGACGCCGTACGGTCCCGAAGCTGCGAGGAGTGCGGTGGAACGTGCTCGCGCGCAGGTAGTTCGGCGGCCAGAAGTGGTGCCAGGGTGGCACGATTTCCGGCATGAGACTTCTCGGGGGGCTGGCCGTCGCGATATGGATCGCGGTGTCTGCGGGCCCGGCGACGGCCCAGGTGGGCACGACACCGCCGGCCGCGCCTAGCTCGGCGCCGACGGCTACGAGCGCGCCGTCCATCTCAGTGGGCACCACGGAGAGGATGCCCACCTCCGATCTGACCGGGTTGAGCCAGCCCGACTCGGTTCTCGCTGCCGGTGTCCTGGCGTTGGGGGCCGCGCTGCTCGCGTTCATCGGCGTGATGGCGACTCGCCGCCAGACCGGGCGGCACTTTGCCGCCACGCACGAGCTGGATCAGATCAAGGCGCTGCGTGAGCGGTACACCACCTGTGCCGAGCAGCTCGCCCACGATGATCCGGCGGTCCGCACGGCAGGTGCGTACGGGCTAGGCGCTCTCGGCGACGACTGGTTCGCCCGAGGAGCCGTGCCTCAAAAGCGCACTCTTATGGACAGATTTTGGCGCGTAGAAACCCGAATGGTGCAGGTTGATGCCGATACACAGCACGGGCAGGAAGTACAGGTGTGTGTCGAGTTGTTGTGTGCCTACTTGCGTTCTTCTGTCCGGGCGTCGGCAGACTCCGGGCCCCGTGGAGCGATCGTTGCGGTACTCGGCCAGCGGTCCCGCCGATGGCGTTCGCTGGAACTCGTTTTCGACCTGCGCGCCGCGGAGCTGGTCGGCGCGAAGCTGAACAGCGTGCACCTGCTCCGCGCGAACCTTAGCGGCGCGAACCTGCGTGGTGCGGATCTGCACGCCGCGGAACTCACCCGCGCGAACCTGCGCGGCGCGGACCTGAGCGGCGCGAAAGTGATCGTCGCGGATCTGACCGGCGCGAAGCTGAACAGCGCGAACCTGCACACCGCGGAACTGGCTGGCGCGAAGCTGAACAGCGCGGACCTGAGCGGCGCGGACCTGAGCGGCGCGAACCTGTATTCCGCGAACCTGAGGGGGGCAGACCTGAGTGGGGCGGACCTGAGTGGGGCGGACCTGAGTGGTGTTTCCCACGATGAGAACACTCAGTGGCCGAAGGGATTTTCACCGCCGGCGGCGCACACCCTGGAGACTGCCTGACCTTCGCCTCCGCAGATTGCTGACATTGCGCGTGTTCGTAAATCGACCGTTTACTGAACGCTCAAATGCGTGAATCCAACTGCCCTGGCGCGGGGTGGGTGTCGGCTCGGCGGTTGGACCGCCTCTCACCAGTGAGAAGCGGTGCGGGGGAACGATTTCGGTGGCAGGCTTTTCCTGTGACAGGGATGGAGGCTGCGGCCGCACGCGCAGCCGCGGGGGCGGGTACGGCCGCGGCGAAGGGACTGTACCGATGGTGGCGACCGAAGTCGGACTGGGCTTCGTTGGCCGGGCTTGCCGATGGCCTCGCCGCCGCGGTCGACCAAGCCGAAAAGCAGGTCCAGCAGGAACTGCGTGCGGGGCCGGGGGCGTTCATGTCCGTCAGGTTCACCGCTGCGGCACATTCGCAGCTGGAGGAGGGGATCGATTCGGCCGGGGTCGATGAGATAGCCACCTATTTCGACCTACTCGAGCAGCCACGGCGGCTGGTCGTGCTCGGCGATCCGGGCGCCGGCAAGACCGTGGCCGCCACCTACCTCGTACGCGGCCTGATCCAACGCCGCAACGAACTGCTCGCTGTGACCCGACGCGCCGCTGAACCGGTTCCGGTCCGGGTCAACGCGGCTGGATGGGACGGCGGGCAAGAATTCTCTGCCTGGCTGGTCACCCGCTTGGAAGTGGACTATGAGTTGCCGGCCAAGGTGGCCGAGAAGATGGTCAAAGCCGGGATGATCTTGCCCGTGCTCGACGGCCTCGACGAAATGGACGACGACACCACCGACGGGAAACGCGCCAGAGCGTTGTTGGACCGGCTCAACGAACGCGAATGGGCACACCGCCCCGTCGTCGTGCTGTGTCGCAGTACCGAATTCGACCACCTCGCCCAGGTGGGCGGCGACAACGGTCTGCACGGCGCGGCCACCGTCACCCTCGACCCGCTCACCACCGGCCAGCCCGCCGACTACCTCGCTCGCTACCAGCACCGTATCCATGCCAAACACCCAGCCTGGGACCAGATCACCACCCACCTGCGCAAGCACACCGACACCCCTTTGGCCATGGCGCTGCGCAACCCGTGGATGCTCGGCCTGACCGCCACCACCCTGCACCACACCCCACAGACCGCCACCGCTCTGCTTGACTGTTCCACTCCCGACGCTGTGCGCGATGGATTGTTCGCCGCGCAGATCCCCGGCGCGATCGCCGGTACCGACGACACCGAACAATTTCGCGACTACACCAGCGACAACGTCGAGAAATGGCTCCACACGCTGGCTCGGCACCTCGAACGCCGCCGCGACCTCGGTCGCAATGGCACGGCCATCCGCCTCGACGAAATCTGGGAAATCGCCGGTAGCACCCGAACCCGCCTCCTCCACGGACTGGCCGTCGCACTCCTAACCGGGCTCGCGGCCGGGCTGACCTCCGGGCTCGTGGTCGAGTTCGTGGTCGGGCTCGCGGTCGGGCTCACGTACGGGCTCCTGGCAGGGGTCCTGGCCGGGTACCCGAGATTTCCCAGTGCCGCCCGCATTGCCTGGAAAGTGCCCACCCGCACGCGATGGCCGGGCGGGCTTACGTTCGGGCTCGCAGTTGGGCTCGTGGTCGTGGTCGTGTTCGGGTTCGTGTTCGGGTTCGTGTTCGGGCTCGTGGTCGTGCTCACGTTGGGGCTCGCGGTCGGGCTCACGTTCGGGCTCACGTTCGGGCTCGATACCACTGCTGAGGATCAACTGGCTATGGGGACCGATGCGCGACGACTGATTCGCAACGACCTGCAGTCAATGCTCTTCCACGGTGCCGTGTTCGGGCTCGTGTTCGGGCTCGTGTTCGGGCTGGCGGATTGGCTGGCGGGTGGGCTCGTGTTCAGGCTCGCAGTTGGGCTCACGTTCGGGCTCGGGGCCGGTCTCCTATTGGGGCTCCCGAGCGGCCGGTTCTTCCTTGCCGTGCTTCTGTTCAAGATCACCGCAGACTTTCCGGACGGCCCTGCCGCTTTCCTCGATTGGGCACGCGACAGTGGCCTGCTCCGCGTCAACGCCACCGCCTACCAGTTCCGGCACCAGACCTACCAGCAGTGGCTCCTCCACCATCCCGGCATGACAGACCCATCACCCCACTCACCTGGTGACGCACCTCCAGAAGTGCGCTAAACAGGCGTTCGTAAAACGAACGTTTACCGAACACCCACCACTCCGGTTGTACCGGCGGTGCTTCCGCAGGCACACATGTTCGGAAACCCGTTCGCTCGGGTCGCCGTAGCATCGGCCGAATCGGAGGTAGCGATCACTCTTGGGGGTCGTGCCCTGTTTGCTGCCGCAACAGGAGAAGCGCGGTCATGATGGCAGCGAGAACTGTTGCGGCGGCGTCCCATTCGCCGAGGAAGCCGATCAGCATCGCGATACCGATGCCGATCGTGGCTATGACGAGCGCATCGCGGGGTAGGCCGGATGCGGATCGTTCGTTGCGGCGGTCATCACGTCCACGAGGGGGATCAAGTGGGTTCATCCTGGGCTCCAGGTATTCCAGGTGAGCCAAGGCGAAAGAAGCTCCGGCCCACGTGATTACAGTGTGGACTCAACTCCAGTTTGGTGTCAACTACAAGTTGGTGTCGACTACATCTTGGATTAAAGTAGACCTATGAACTCGGGCACAGAAGCGCGCCGACGCGCTGCAGAAACGAAGCGGCAACGCACCCGCGAGGCACTGGTTGAAGCTGCCCGCACGCGTTTCGACGTTGCGGGGTGGCATGGCACGCGTGTCGAAGACATAGCTGCCGACGCGGGCGTCGGCAGCGCCACCGCGTTCAACCACTTCAACAAGCAAACCTTGCTGGGCTATGCATTCGCTCCTTTGATTGAACCCTTGGTCCTGCAAGCGGCCGCTGACGTCGCAGCTGGCGAACCGCCGACCCTTGCGCTCAGTCGGCATGTGCGAGCTCTAGCTCAGGTCGGGCGCCGTCACCAGCACCTGACAACGGCCCTGTTGTATGCGGTGATCGAGCAAGCCAGTACGACTGCGGGACCGCCGAATCCCGATGATCCCGACGATCTGCGCAACATCGTCCCGCTGCCGGCGCCGATGTCGGAGCTGATCGAGTACGGGCAGGCTGCTGGTGAATTCTGTTCCCTCGTGGCCTCCACGGAGGTCGCGATCTATCACACCAACGCGCTGCTGCTGCGGGTCTTGCTCCGACCGAAAGAATCTGCGAAAGACACCGCGGAGTCGATTCTTGCTCAGCTCCTGCCGCCGCTTCTCCAGGTCGGCCAGTAACACGGCGTACGGCCTCGATGGAAACGCCGGAGTTGAGCTACACCGTGGTGCGCAGGTAGGCGTAGACGGTTTCGCGGCTGATACCGAAGTCGTTGGCCAACTTGGATTTCGCCTCGCCGGCGGCAGCGCGCTCGCGCAGCTGGGCGATCTGCTCGGCGCCCAGCGCGGGTTTGCGGCCCTTGTAGGCGCCGCGGGCCTTGGCCGCGGCGATGCCTTCGCGTTGACGTTCCAGGATCAAGGAACGCTCGAACTCGGCGAAGGCGCCCATCATGCTCAGCAGCAGGGTGGCCATCGGGGTGTCCTCGCCGGTGAAAGTCAGGCTCTCCTTGACGAACTCGACCCGTACGCCTTTGGCGGTCAGAGTACGGACGAGGCCGCGGAGGTCGTCGAGGTTGCGGGCGAGGCGATCCATGGAGTGGACGACCACGGTGTCGCCGACGCGGACGAAGCCGAGCATCTCCTCGAGAGCGGGGCGGGTGGCGTCCTTGCCGGAGGCCTTGTCGGTGAAGACGCGTTCGACATCGATGCCATCGAGTTGACGAATGGTGTTCTGGTCCAGGGTCGAGACCCTGATGTAGCCGACGCGCACCGCGGTGTCCCCTGTCTTGTCCGGATCGGCCGCCGAACGGCCGACTGTCAAGATGAAATCTAGGAACTCACCGGACAAGTGTCAAGAAAGTCCGATACCGACTCTATTCGGACGCGAAACGGTTCGGTCGTGAGCGTCTAGTTGGGGTGTACCCCAACCAGACAACCGTCAAAGGGGAGCACCATCCATCAAGAGCTATCGATCCGCTTGAGTTTGCCGAACCCACTCACGCTGTTCGAGCAGGATCCCGAGGTTGGTCATGGCGTCGGTATTGCCAGCGTCGACGGCCTTGCTCCACCAGTGTTCGGCGTCGGCGAGCTCGCCACGTTGCCAGAGCAGGATCCCGAGGTTGGTCATGGCGTCGGTATTGCCAGCGTCGGCGGCTTTGCTCCACCAGTGTTCGGCGTCGGTGAGCTCACCGCGCTGTTCGAGCAGAATCCCGAGGTTGGTCATGGCGTTGGTGTTGCCGGTGCGGGCGGCACGGAGGTACCGGTGCTCTCGAGTGTTTCCAAGGAGTTTGAGTTCACCGGCGGTGTCGACGCTGCGCCGTCGGGGTCTGGGGTGTCCGTGGTCGATGAGGTGTTGCTCGGTCCGGCGGTAGAGCTCATCGAGAGTGAGATCGGCGGTGTTGGCCGCGGTCAGCAGCGCAGCGGTGAAGGCGGTGTTGCGGTGACCGAGGGGAGCGAAGGATGGTTCGTTGGCTGCCGAGGAGGTGATCGTGTAGGTGCCATGGATGCCGGTTTCTCCCGCGATCACGCTGGCGGTGTCGCTCATCGCTTCGAACGCGCGACCGGAGTAGCAGCAGTCCAGGATCAGGATGCGGGCGGTGGCGCGGGACTCAAGGATTTCCTCACGCAACATCTGGAACGGCACCGAGGTCCAGGAGAGGCGTCTCGGGTCGGTTCCGGTCACGGTCAGATGGAGACGGCCGCGAGAGTCGAGGACCCCGTGCCCGGCGTAGTAGACGAACAGGACATCGGTGGCTTCACCAGCGGCCTCGGCAACGGCGTGCCCGATCTGAGCGCCACTGGCCGCGTCCGGCAGAGCGACACAGTGTTCGGGAGCGAAAGCCCCACCACCGGCGGAGGTCAACACTTCTCTCAGGTCGGTGAGATTGTTGAGCACGGCGGGCATCGCGGTCAGGTCGGGGTGAGTGTATGTGGCGGTGCCGATGAGGACCGCACGCGAAGCCCGACGTCGTGATGATGCGGTCACTGTGGGGTGTCCGCATCGCCGAGCAGCTTGTGGATCTCACGGACGAGTTCGGGGGCTTTGATGGTCGCGGCATCGAGTTCGAGTTCGATCCCGTTGCGCTTCAACGTGATCTTGACCTGGGAGCGGCGGGTCTTCAACCAGGCGTTCAACGACATGGCCAGGGCGGGACCGAGCCCGCCGGCGCCGACCGCGACGACCAGGACGTCATAGACATCGCCCATCTGGCCTTCGCGGATCTGGGGGGTGGGCAAGCTGACGCGGCCGCGCAGCGCGTTGTCGTTGCGGAACCACTCCAGTAGCCGGAACAGCTCGTCGGAGTCTCCGCTGATCCGAATCGTCAACTGGCCGTTGGGGTCTGTCATGACGCTATCTTGCCCGACCCAAGAGAGACGGTCAGGTGAAGCCCGCGCAGGGGCGACCTTGCCGATAACCGTAGTTATAGGGCAACGGGTCGGCCTGCCGTGCCGATGCAGGTCTGCTGGGTGTCGGTGTCCACGTTCACAATTCGAGGCATGGCTTTCACTGTGCATACCGCCGAGGACGCGACGCCCGCTGGGTTGGCGTTCGGAGACGAC
Source organism: Nocardia salmonicida (assembly GCF_036142455.1). NCBI lineage: Bacteria > Bacillati > Actinomycetota > Actinomycetes > Mycobacteriales > Nocardiaceae > Nocardia > Nocardia salmonicida. The sequence continues at coordinate 5,572 of NZ_CP108015.1, read as the reverse complement.
GACGACTTCCACATCTTTCCCTCCGGCGTGCTCCGGGTGAGGAGCAAGACCCACGGCACCCGCGTCTACTCGCCAGGCTTCTGGCAGCTGGTCGAGTACAAGAAGCATCCCGACTACAAAAAGACCATCGAATGACCGCTTGCTCAGTCGCTGATGCTGACCGGATCCGGTTCTTCCGGGTCCGGTCAGTGCCGCTCGCGGTCTAGGGCAAGCCAATGATCGCCGTGGTCGGTCATTGGGATTCAAGCCGCGATCGTGTTGTCTGAGTTCAAGACACGTTTCTCAACACCGATCCGTCGAGGTCAACTGGGCGTTCGGCCCGTCCGGGCAGGGTGGCGGAAAACGAACGTTTTCCGAACATCCACTCCGCGGCGACTGCCTGAGGATCCGCTGAGCAGTTCTGCCGAACTCTGGCGCATCCGGGGGTATCGATGCCAATATTGCTGTCGCACAGCCACATACCGCAGGAGGAACCGACCATGTAGCTGAATCTCGAATCTCAAACACCAGAAATCACATGTCCGTAGGAGACGTGTGTCTGGTGAGAGAAAGAGAGATCCGGAATGGTCGAAGTAGCAATCCTGGCAGTGTCGATGTGCTTCATCTGCTATCTCGCGCTCTGCGCGGTTGTCGTGATCTGCACAGGAAAGACCACTGGTCTGCGTGACCTCGCGCACGCGATGCGGGGGCTCCGCGACATCCTCACCCTCCGTCCGTAAGGCCACCGGGGGCCGGGAGTTCAACTCCTGGCCCCGGTCTCAACGGTTTCAACGCCATCGAGTCAACGTCGTCGTAGCCGGTGACCTCTAGACCTGGCCCGCTGTTAGCCGGTCTCGCGGAAGCCGCGCTCCAGCTTCGCCATCGCGCTGTCCAGGTGGAGGAAGTGGAGTTTGCGAGGGTCGCGCCGTTTCCTGCCATGGAGGCCGTCGTAGATACGCATCCAGGGTTCGATCAGGTCGGCTTTGCAGTCGGGGAGGCAGCGGTACCCGTCGGTGCGGCAGTAGCAGCCGCGGAGTGGCAGGGATTCAGGTAGTCGATATTCAGGTCCGCTGGCCGGCAGTGGGTCATGACGGGAGAGGGCACAGGCCTCGCGGCTCGTCGACCGGTCGTTCCTGCGCATGTCAGGCAGCATTCGGTACTGTCTTGTTCATGTTGGAGGGGACACCCATGGCCAAGGATGCGGCGATCAAACGCGTTGTGTGGCTTGACTTGACAGTGCTCAGCAACGAGCTGATCGTCCTCCGTGACATAGGCGATGTGTTCCAAGAGCTGGTCGAAGACGAATTTCGAGATCTTGGGCTCGAATTCAGCACTGACACTGAAAAACGTGATCAGGCACTGGAAGATCTCCGGGAAGCTCGGGCGAGGTTCCCCGGTTGCGGCTTCATGTGGGGGCCGGTTGGTGTCGACATAACTGTTGCCGCGGCGGGCGCCGGAGGTGTGCTCACTGTCCTCGCGCAGATTCTTAAGAGGTTCGTCGACCGCTACCGGGTGCAGAAACTCCATATCACGATGCCCGATGGAACCAGCGTCTCGTTCGAGGACGCGAGAATAGATTCGATCGAACGAGTGCTGGCCCAGCTGAAGGAATTGTCATCCCCCGACCGGAACCGTCCGATAGCAGCTGAAGGCTCCGAACCCGATTCTGTTACCGAAGCCAGCCCGGACGCGGGTTCTGAAAATCCGCCGCCAGCTTGAGCGCACGGCCGCCACGGCATGTGTTCGGCAGATGATCGTTTACGAGACACTTCGCGGTGCGGTGGGTGGGGGCGAGTGTGCTCGATGGTCAGCGGTGTGCGCTCAGCGCTTCGGCCAACCAGGCGAAGGCAGGCACGCTGGGTTTGTCAGGTTCGGCACCGTTGATCAGACTCAGCAGCTGCCAATACCGTTCGATCCGCGGCTCGATCACAGTGCTCAACCAGGCCGACAGGGAAGCCGTTTCGGATTCGGGCAGATCCGCGGGCACGATCCGGTCCAGAATCAGGCGCCCGGCCTCGGATCGTGGCGCGACTTCCGAATCGACTGCGCGGCCGGCGTATTCGAGTACCAGCGGGCGGATCGCCAAGCCGAACTCGATCCGGTTGTCCGGCTCGCTGTGTTCGATCATCGCCCGCAGCACCGCTTCGAAGTCTGGGTCGGAGACGAGTTCGGCCAGTTCCACCCACGCATCGACCTGCTCGGCGGTGGGGTCATCAGGCAGCGTTGTGGGCATTTCCCGCATGAACCCGGCGATGACGAGAGCGTCCTCATCCTCGACCCCGGCGAATACGCGGTCGATGAAACCGTCGATGATCTGCTGACGTTCCCGCGCGGATAGCGCGGCCAACTTATGCATCAAAGCCATCTCCTGTGTCGTAGTGCCGCGCAGGGCGACGGTGCTCAGAACGGCACGGTTCAACCGCAACGCCGCGATCTGCGCGTCCAACGCGCGAACATGAGTTTCGGCGACCTCGGCCAAGGTGATCCGGTGTTCGAGAACGCTGCGCACGGTCGCCAGGTCCAACCCCAACTGACGCAGCGTGGAGACCAGCTCCAGACGCTCAACCGCAGCGGCGTCGTAGAGGCGATACCCGCCCGGCGACCGCGCCACCGGCGGCACAGCGCCCACATCGGACCAGAACCGAATCGTCCGAGCAGACAACCCGGTCCGACGCGCAAGCTGCCCGATCGTGTACAGCTCAGGGTCATCGTGCATGCGACCAACCCTGCACCTTCCACCAACTGTCAGGTCAACCAGCGTGCACAGGGCCACGGCACGAAGTCGGCGATTTCCGAGCACGGGTCGAGCAACGCCAGCGAACCGTGCGAAATCACCGCCACTTATCGATGCGAGTCACAGTTCTGGCTGACACAGCGACCTGAGGACGCGAGATGCCCCGCGAACTTCTGCTGAAGCACCGCCGAGGTTCATTACCCGCCGGCGCCGGGCAGCACAGGTGTGTCCGGTTCGGTAATGCCCCGGATCGACCAAGGGGTGACGGTAGTAGTCGTTGTCACGCGACCAGCGATGTATGCGACGAAGACGGTCTGGTCGCTGCTGGTCATCCGGAACGGCTGAGAGCCCGAGTCGTCGAGCTCGCTATCGAGAGCTTCGAGGAAGGTAGAGGGGTGGTAGTAGCGCAACGGGCCGCCGAGGTTTAGCGAACGCCCGAACAACTCGACGACGCCGGTGGGGTAGTTGACCAGCGAGGCGCGCAGGTCACCGTCCTCTTCGTCGGGGAGTGCCACCCCAGGATGGGTGTAGCCCTGCACACTGTGGCGCGGCAGCGGGGCGATTCCGCCGTCGAGGACTATCCGTAGAACGCGCAACCAGATGCGTTGCAAGGTGTCGATCTCGTCGGGCATCGCAAAGATGGTCCCGGTCCGGTCCTGGATCAGATCGAGGTCACGCGCAGCATCCGCCAGGGCTGACAATCCTGCTCCGGCTTCGTCCGAGGCGACAGGTTCCAAGGCGGCGGTCGACAGGAAGTTCCCATCGATGTGGATCTTTGCGGTCGTGGCGTCACGGATCGCGTGCCGAAGCTCGATGCCGCGCCAGACTTCTCGGGGTTCGCGCCCTTCCACGGTGAGCGTCATGGTTGTCTCCCCGGCGCTGCCCACCTCGATCGGTGTGTGGAACTCCAGATGGAGGCTGTGGTGGAACGTGGCCGCGATCGTGTAGCCATCAGGTCCTCGTGCAAGGCGTGTGATCGGTCCTTCCGCGGATGCGGATGCGATTCCATTCGCGTCGAACAGCGACAACCGACACGGCTTGCCGTTGAGCGATTCGATCGGTGCGGATTCACCGATTCGCAGCTCGGTGAGCGTTCCTTTCGTCGGGTCCAGGAGCTCGGGGCCGGTCCATTTCAGCTCGGTGACGATGTCGCTAGGCACCACGACCTCTCCGGACCCGCCGAATCCGATCACTCGGCGGAGGTCATCGACGAGATCCTCGTCCGCGGCGGCTAGGTCGATACCGAACTCGACACCGAGGGGGCTGCGCTGGGCAGCGTGTGGGGTTTTCGCGATCGGTGTGAGAGCGACGTTCTTGCCGTCGGAGGCGTAAGCAAGTGTCCAGTGGTCATCGAGCTCGGCAACCACTCTGTTAAGTCCGCGCAGGCGATCGGTCAGGTCAGTGATGCCGCCTGCCAACACTGCCCGCTCTGCATTGTGGAGCTGGACCAGTTTGGTGAAGTGATCATCACGCGACATCCGGTCCAGAAGGTCCGGTTGGGCCAGCAGCAGGAAATCCAGCTCGGGCTGGTCGATCATCGAGAAGGCGGGAGGGACACCGTTGACCTTCGCGACCAGATCGTTGTTGACGTAGTCGACGATGGAGTCCTTGTACTTGCAAGGCACGACCAGGATCCATTCGTCAGGTCGCGGAACGAGCTTCATCGCCTTCTCGAAAGACCTTTTTATCTGTGTCTTTCGGGTTTTCTCGTTACTCGACAAGCCGTCGGTGTAGAACTTCAGCTGGTAGACCAGTCGTCGGTCTGTGTAGTCGACCAGGATGTCGATGCCCTTGTCGCCGCCGCGGTCGTCCGGGATCCGAATTACCTCCAGTGACGTGGCATCCCGGTGCTTGCGCAGCATGAGCTGCTCGAACACCCACTCGAACTCTCGTCGTTCCGCGTGCTGCCAGTTGATGCCGCCATCCACCAGGCTTTTCATTCAGAACCGCCTCTCCACATGCTGTTTCGCCCCCTGGCTGCGGTGGCGTCCATGCACAGTTTCTCGCTGTCTGGCGGTTCTGGCCAACACCCCCTTGAGCGCCAGCTACTGCATATCCGCCCGAGATCCGGCCTATGCCACGGCGAGGACCCCAAACCCGACACCGCAAGGCAAAGAACCTGCGCCGCTACTTCAAACCGTCCCCGCAGGCGATGCGCGAGCTGACTCCACGGCCACGCCTCGCCTCGCACACTGGATCGCGAACAGCTGCATCGAGCGGGGTCAGAAGCTCGTGCACCCCTCGTATGTAGCTTGCCGATTATGACTACAAACGCCGTGAACACGGCCTACAAGAGCCCCTTCGTCTGCACGGAGGAACACGAGAGCGACGATCCGGTCCTGTGCCTGTCGCGCGCCAACTTCGGGAACCCGACCGAAGAGACCTTCATCGAATACGCCTTCGCGGCTGGGGTCCTCATCAAGAGCCCGCTGGTACTCGGTCAGCCGGCGTTCTTCCTGACCCGGCAGGTGGCCGAGCTGGCACTCAAGGCACTGCTGCTCCCCACTCCGGTGTTCGGGCACGACCTCGACAAGCTGCTCAACCGCCTCCAGGGCCTCGGCGACGACCTGTTCGTCGGCGGCGCCGAGCAGGCCCAGATCGTCGAGTTCATCCGCGAGCTCCACTGTTTCGACCCGGGCGGTGACGGTGGCCGCTATTCCCACACCACGGGCAATGCCCCCGCCCTCGAAGACGCCTGCCACGCTGAGCCGGATCTCCTGCTCGACGAACTCAACCGGCTCGTCACCTACACCGCGAATCGACTGGGCATGCAGCCCTTCACCGTCTGACCGGCAAACCCGCCCACTGTACCGCTCATGGCGGTACAGTGGGCGGTATGGCTGGACGGAAGACGTCGGT